>JANOOM010000158.1:0-4688 GCA_031421335.1 Armatimonadota bacterium | reverse complement strand
CCCACGCTTCCCTGTGGATGCTGGCGGCGGCCGTGGAGGGGAGCCAGATGGCCCAGACCTTCACCGTCACCTACACGGACGGCACGACTCAGACGTTGATCCAGAACTTCAGCGACTGGTTCCTGCCCAGCGGTTTCCCCGGCGAGAGCCGGGCAGTGAAGACGCCATACCGCGTTTCGGCGCGCGGGGTGAAAGACCCGCGCGCCTTCTACGTCTACTCCTACGGCTTCAAGCTTGACAGCGCGAAGACCGTGCAGAGCATCACCCTGCCGGACAACGCGAACTTGAAGCTCTTCGCCGTCAGCCTGGCGAACTAGTCGGCGGCTTTGCGGCGGACAACTGCCGCTTCAGCCGGGGCAGTTGTTCCGCGATCACCTCCGACTCGCTGCGCCCCGCGAAAATAGGGCCGATCCCGCCGTACTCAAGCGCCACAGCCCAGGGCCGCCCCCCACGCGCCGGTGCCGATGCGCCCGAACGCCCACTCGGCCAGCGCCCAGTCCTCTGCTCCCATCGGCATACCATCCTGCCCGCGCACATTTTCCGGTGAGTAGTTGACGGCGAGTTTCATAGCGCGGGCATTCCATCAATGCTGCGCGCATTCTTCCGGTGCCGGTACTCGCCCAGCTTCTCCGCGCCCTGGCCGGCCGCCCACTCATCGAGCGCATCTCGGTCCGACCGGAATTCCATGAAAGGCACGGCGAACCCGCAGGACGTGGACACGCGCGAGACACTGACCCGCATCAGGGCGCGAGCGCCAGGGTTCGGCGGGAACGCGGACGCCAGCGCCGCGAACTTGGGCGATGCGGGCGTCAAAACTTCGCCCTTCCCGTGCAGAGGCACGATGTTCGGCTCGCCCTCGAAGGCGCAGAACATCAGGACGATGCGCTCGTTCTCCCGCAGGTGGGCTGCCGTCTCCGCCCCGTTGCCAGTGCGGAAGGCGGGCAGCAGGTACGCGCAACGGCCCACCTCGTTGGTCTGCATCAGGCGTGTCGTCAGAACGGACACGACCTCCTGCCGGTTGCCGAGGCAGAAGTCGCGGAACGCCGGGAAAGCGTCGGAGGGGTCTGCGATCCCAGCAGACAGGTCCGCATGAAATCGCGCGAGCGGCGCCGGTGCCTCTTGCAGGAGCAGAAAGCGAGCCGCCCCGAACAACAGGTTCGGCGCGGGCTAACCTTCCCGGCAGTGTGCGGCCAGCGCGAGCAGTCCGTCGTCCTGGGCGATGGCGAGCGAAAGGCGTTCATAGAGAAGCGAGGAACCCTTGCACTCGACCTCCCCGAAAGCCCGGAAGCGCCGCGCGAGGGCACCGAGGCTCATGGCGCGTCTTCCTTCCAGGGATAGAAGTTATAGACCAGGCCGCGCCACTCGCCGTGGCCCTCGAAGAAGGCCAGGACCTCTTTATCCGTCACGGCCCGGCCCAACTCCCGCGACAGCGCGGCGCGGGCCACCGAGTCGGAGTTGACGTGTTCCGGCTTGCCCAGATACAGCATCAGGCAGGCCGCGCCGTAGGGGCCGATGCCGGGTAGGGCCAGGAGCTTCTTTCGCAGGCTGCCTGCGGCGAGGCCCGCGTCCTGCATCCCCTCAAGGTCCAGTCGGCCCTCGGCGATGCTTGTTGCCAGTGAATGAACGTAGGCGTTGCGGTAGCCCATGCGCGCCTGGGCGGCGAACTCGTCGAACGGCACGGCGGCCAGCCGCTGCGGGGTGGGAAAGGCATGACGGGCAGGGTCTACGTCCAGCGGGGCGCCAAAGTGCTCGACCAGGCGGGCCGTCATGGCGATGGTCTGCGCCCAGGTCGTATTCACCGTCGCGATGACTTTGACGGCGTCTTCAAAGAGGGTGGGGCAGCGCAGCATCCTCCCCCGACGGTCCTCGGCGATATGACCGAGCTCGGGGCGGGTGCGGCAGTAGGCATGGAAAAAGTCGAGGGGCAGATCAAGCTGCAGCATCCTTCGGACACGGCGCGCAATCTCGGCCTCGTGTTTGTGCCCGCTGCCGTCCGCGTCAATCGTGAGGCGCCCCTCGGGCGCGCGCAGGCGGAGCCGGACGACGGCCCCGCCGTCCAGCTCCTCAACGTGCTCCAAAGTCTGGGTATCCTCATCCCATTCGAAGGGGGCCAGGCGACGCCAGCCGTGGGCGGAAAGCGTTTCCGCGAACGAGAAGTCGGGCGGCGTGGGCATCTCGATTTTCATGCTGTTGCTATCCCCTTAAAAGCTGTTGCCGAGAACGAAAAGGGTTTCGAGATGGAGTTGAGGGGTGGCAGCCATCGTCGTGATCATCTCACGGATGGGGCAGGCCACCGGTACACGGCCGCCCCGGTCAGCGGCAGCCGCCACCAACCGCCGACGACCCGCGTTGTGGCGGGGTGTCCGAACTTGGCATCGGAAAGCTCTAAGGTGAAGGGACGGTCCCGCGGGAAGGGCCGCAGGGTCCAGTCCGGCCCTTCGCGGCGGAGGAAGGCGCTGCCGTTGGTGCGAACCGCACCGAAGTCCAGCACCCGCCCGCTTTGGTTGACTGGGGCCGCTGGTGGGGCTGCGTCGGGTGGGATGGGGGTGAACGTCAGCCCATCCGGCGCGACGTGCAGCGTGCCCAGGATAATGCGGTTCTGCGCGTCGGACTTACCCAGCAAGGCCAGCCGCCCACCGCCCGGCGCGGATAGGCCGACCGTCCACAAGTAGTCGCCCGGCGCGGCGTCGGCGGGGACGGTGATGTCCCAGGGGCCGTCGGAGACCATCCCGCCCGGCTTCCAATGAGAGGTCGGCTGGGCTAGGGCGTGGTCCTGCTGGAACCGGATGCCCTCCCTGTCGTCCGTTGCCGAGGGTTGGACGAAGTGGACGAAGCAGCTGCAATCGGCGGCCAGCGCTTGCCCGACCGCCCACTGGTACGAGGCGCGGAACGAGCGCGGGCCGGTCGGCGTGAACCCGGCCACGGTCGGACGGACGCGGACCGTGCCGGTCATCTCCCAGTCGGAAGCCGGGCGGGCGTTGACGAACACGCTATCGCCCGTCTCGGCCATATCTGAGACGACGCCGGACCGCAGCGTCGTCCCCGCCGTGAGGCCCGCGCCGGATGCCAGCCAGCCGTTTGGCGGCAGCGTGCCGCCCCCAACGCGCAGGGGCGACGCCCCGCCGTTCGCCCATACTGTCAGGCCACTGCCGTAGCGGATTCGGACGCGCGACCAGGCATCTGGCGCGTCCGATTTGGCCGCCGCCGTCGTGTCCAGCCACCGACGGCCATTGAAGTAGTCTATCGCGACGGGGCCGGCGAGGGCGGTACGCACCGTCAGGGGCCGCATCAAGTGGGTCTCAAGCCACACCAGGGCCGGGTCGTGCCACGCTTCACCGCCCAGAAAGCCCTGATGCCCGTAGGCCGCTTCCTGCATCCGGTATTGGTCCAGCAGACTTAGCAGGCCCCGACGCGCGTCCGGCCCGTGCGCCCACCAGCGCTCGTAGTAGCCCATGCCGTGATTGAACTCCAGCGGGTGGATCTTGAGCAGGTCGAAGTCCACGAGGAGCGGCGCGCTCGTCCCCGCCCCGTCGTGCCAGCCCTGCCCGAACTGCGCTTCCACGCCGTCCAAGTCGCCGCTCCAGTACCAGTGGTTGTTGCCCTCGCCGAAGACCGGCCCATGGTGCAGGCCGCGCTCATAGGTCCAGAGCGCCCGGTGTGCGTCCCGGACCGTTTTGAACTCCCCCGCGCCGGGCTGCCCGCTGTCGGCGTCCACATGGAACCAGGGCGGCACGGCGGAATTCACATCGAGGTAACACGCCGCGCTGCCGTAGCGCCGGACGATCTCCGGCCCCTGAGTTTGCGCCAGCGGCAGAATGCGCGACGGCTTGACGGCGAACGACTGCGTCTTCGTGCCGGGATTATACCAGGCCCTGACGCGCCCCCCATCCGGCGCGCGTGCGATGTCGGCGTCTTTGAAGCCCTCGAAGTTCGGGTAGTAGTCTACATAGTTCTCGTGCAGCGCCACCTCAATCCCGTCGGTCTGGGCCTCCTTGACGAGTATCACCATCGCCGGATCGCCGCCCAGCTTCGGGTTCGCGGGGACGTGGGCCGGCAGACCGTTGTCATACCCATCCCGCTGCCAGTCGTGGAGGATCGCCGCCGCCGGCCCCAGCCCGCTCGCAGCCAGCGCGTGCAGATGCGCCTGGATTGAGGGGAAACTGCCGCCCCAGATGTCCAGCATGATGCGGCCCGACAGGTCAGCGCGGAACGGCGAGGGTGGGTTCGGGATGTTCGGCAGCGTCTCGGCCAGGTGCCAGGCCGCCGTGTAGACCAGCCGCTCACGCAGCAGGTTCCGCGTGCCGTCGGTGCGGGCGTCGTAGGCTGCCCGCGTCCCATCCTGGGAGGACGCCCCCGAGGCTGTCCAGTCCAGGAACGACCCGGCGAAGAGGTTCTCGCGCGTCAGGAACCACACCGGGCTAGAGTAGTAAGGGAGGAGCACCTGCCGCCGGCGCATCGTCGGCCCCCAGTCGCCGCCGCGTAGCCCGGAGATGAGGGGCCGGTCACAGGCGACAGAAAAGACGAGGCTCTTGCCGCGCATCCGACCCGTGATCGTTACCGTCGCCGTCTGCCCCGCAACCGCGTAAGTCCGCGTCAAAATCGCCCCGTCCCCGCCGGGCACGGGCATTAGGTGTGCGCCTGTCGGTACAGCCTTCCCGGTCCAGTCCAGGCCCGCTTGACCCGCCAGC
>JANOOM010000157.1:0-13911 GCA_031421335.1 Armatimonadota bacterium | reverse complement strand
GGCGCGGCGGCTTCACCCGGCGCGGCTTTTGCACGACCGGCTTTGCAGGCTGCGGCGGGGGCGGGACGACGGGAACGATGACAAGTGGCGGCGCGGGCCGCCAGGCCAACCGGACCAGTTTCAGCCGTGGGTAGGCCGCCGCCGCGGCGGGCGGAGTCCGCCAGACCCAGCCCATCGCCACGAACGCGGCGGCGTTGACCAGCAGCGAAACCAAAAAGCAGAAACAGATGCGGCGCGTCTCAGATCTCACGGAGCTTCAACCCTCTCCTTTTTAGACGCGGCGGCGGGGCCGTGGGTTCCCGCCGGCTCGCCAAACTTGACTCAGGCAAAGTGAGCGGCTATAATAAATCGTCACCAGCGCTCCGGCGCCGCTGTAGGAGTACCACGCCATGTCTGAACCGTCGCCGCCCCAGGCCCGCCGCGTCGCCGCCCTGATCCTCGCCGCCGGCAAGAGCACGCGCATGAAGTCCGCCCGGCCCAAGGCCCTCCACGCGCTGCTGGGCCAGCCCCTCCTGCGCTGGGCCGTGGATGCCGCCCAGGGTGCGGGTGCGGCCCGCACCGTCCTCGTGGTCGGCCACCAGGCCGCCTTGGTCCAGGAGGCGATGGGACCCGAACTTGAGTACGTCCTCCAGGCCGAGCAGAAGGGCACCGGCCACGCCGTCCAGATGGCCGAGTCCCTGCTGCGCGACTGGGACGGTCCCCTGCTCGTGCTGCCCGGTGATGCCCCCCTGCTGTCCGACTCGCTGCTCGAAGCTCTGCTCGCCCACCACACCCATTCCGGCGCCGCCGCCACCCTCTTGACCGCCGTTCTCGACGACGCCGGCGCCTACGGCCGCATCGTCCGCGACGCCGACACGGGCCGCGTCCGCGCCATCGTCGAGGCCCGTGACGCTTCCCCCGATCAGCTCCTCATCCGCGAGATCGGCACGTCCGTTTACGCCTTCGACCCCGCCGCCCTGTTCGACGCCCTCGCACAGATCACGCCGCAGAACGCCCAGGGCGAGTATTATCTGACCGATGCCGTCGCCTATCTCGCCACTCAGGGCCGCATCGTCGAGGCCCTCGTCTCCCCCGACGCCGACGTCGTGCGCGGCGTCAATACGCGCCCCGAACTCGTCGAGCTGCGCGCTTTGATGCAGGCCCGCATCCACCATGCCCACGGCCTGGCCGGCGTCACGATCCTGGATCCCCTGACGACCTACATTGACGCTGGCGTCAAGATCGGGCTTGACACGACCATTCACCCCTTCACTCTCCTTTCCGGCGTGACCGACATCGGCCAGAACTGCGAGATCGGGCCGGGCGCCCGCATCAGCGACTCGCGCCTGGGCGACGGCGTCTCCGTCCGCGACTCGCACGTCACCGCGAGCGAGGTCGGCGACGACTGCCGCATCGGTCCCTTCGCCAACCTCCGCCCCGGCACCGTCCTGGGCCGGGCCGTCAAGCTCGGCGACTTCGTGGAGACCAAGAACGCCACATTAGGCGACGGCGTCTCGGCCGGCCACCTGTCCTATTTGGGCGACGCCGAAATCGGCGCGCGCACCAACATCGGGGCTGGCACCATCACCTGCAACTACGACGGCGAAAACAAGCACCGCACCGTCATCGGGGCCGACGCCTTCATCGGCACCCACTCCACCCTCGTCGCCCCCGTGACGCTGGGCGAAGGCGCCTGGACGGCGGCCGGGTCCGCCATCACCGAGAACATCCCCGCCGGCGCGCTCGGCATCGGGCGGGCGCGGCAGGTGAACAAAGAAGGCTGGGCGCGGGCCAAGCGGCGGCACAAGAGTGCAGGGGAGTAACATGACCACCAAGGCTTATGAAGAAGTCATAGACTTTCTGGCGGCGGGCAGAAGTCCGGCCGAGATCGTCGAGTTCCGCCCCTCAGAAGAAGCGTGGGCACGCGTCTACGACCTCGTCGCACGGAAGAAAGGCTGACGGCCTGAGCGCGGACGAGTCAAAGGAACTTGATGATTACATGCGGCTGGAACACTTGATGCGCCTCACCAAAGCGCGGGCGCGGCAGGTGAACGGGCAGGTCTGGGCGCGGGCCAAGAAACACAAGAAAGAGTAACACCATGTCCGTAACGCTGAACGCAGACATCCGTGAGGCCGCAGAAGAATTAGTGCGCGTCAATATCGAGGCTGAACCGGCTATTGTCAAGGCATACCTGTTCCCGTCTGACCAGGAGATACGCTTGATCTATGTTGATCCGACTACCACCCCGCTCCGTGCGGGGGAGCGGATCGCGCCATTCTATTTCGGGGCCAGCAAATCAGCCCATTTCTCCTACGCGGCCTACACTATCGCGGTCGCACTGATCTTGCCGGAAGAAGCGGAGACAACACGACTGCCTGACGAATGGGGCGGGTGGGGTGATGCCAGAGTCCTCTGGGAGAAGTCGTAGATGGCTCTGGATTGGCGGACCGCCTACTTTCAGCAAGCAAAATCGGACTATGAGATGCTGCTGAAGTTGCTGAGTGAGGAAGACATCCCTCCCTGCCAAAGCCTGCACTATTTGCAGATGACAACGGAGAAACTGGCGAAGGGTCTTCTCACTCGGCCAGGCGGTTCCCATTATCCGAAAACACACGACGCCTTCGCTCGGTTCGTCAAGAAGTATGCCAGACTCAACCCGGACTTGCAGCGCGCCTGCGGCTGCGTAAACGTCAGTCAATACACAGCGTACTTGGACGGCCTGCGCGACCTCGCGCAAAAGATCGAGGACCTATCGCCGGATGGCGGCGACCACCCAAACCCGGAGTACCCTTGGGAGCAGAACGGCTCAATCGTCGTGCCGGCGTCTTATGCGTTCCCTGACCTCGATCTGCGGCAACAGTCAGCCAAAATGGAGAAACTGCTGAAATTCATCGCCGCTTGCTTTGCCCTGACATAGGCCGAACAGAGAAGCAGTAATGCCAGGCCAGGAGGTGTTATGACCAGGAACGTCTACGCCGACCCCGAAGCCGCCGGCCGCTACAACGCCGCCCGCAATCTCCCCGAGGAGACGAAGAGGTTCTGGGTGAACAGTCTCAAGGCCGTCCTGCCGCCGGGCGACGTCGGCAGGTGCCTGGATCTCGGCTGCGGGACGGGCCGCTTCACGGAAACATTGGCGCAGGCGTTCGCCTGCCCGGTCGTCGGCGTGGAGCCGTCAGAAGCCATGCTCGCCGTTGCGCGGAACGAAGACCTGCCCGGCGTCGAGTGGAAGAAGGGGAGTGCCGAGGACATCCCCCTGGAAGACGGGGCCGTCGGCCTGGTCTTCATGTCGCAGGTCTTTCACCACCTCAGTGACCCGCAGAAAGCACTACAGGAGATCCACCGCGTTTTGGCGCCCGGCGGCTGCCTCGTCATCCGAAACGGGACGGCGGAGAATAACGAGGAAACGGAGTGGCTCCAGTGCTTCCCCGAGGCCCTGGCGTTCGACATCGCACGCATGCAGACGCGCCGGGCTTTGGAGGAGACGGTCTGCCGCCGGCCGTTCGACTTGATCGCCCAGCAGACGTTCCGCCAGTTCTTTGCGCCCTCCTACCGGGAGTATTACGAGAAGATCGGCGGGCGCGGGCTATCCTCGCTCATCGCCATCAGCGACGAGGCTTTTGCCCGCGGCATGGAGCGGTTCCGAGTGTGGGCGGACGCGCAGCCGCCCGATGAGCCGGTCTATGAGCCAGTGGACGTGTTCGTTTTTCGCAGGCGCTAAGGCTGAGTCTGATAAGGGGCGTATGCCTCCCTGCGTCCCCTGGACGCCCGGCGCGCAGCGCCTTTCAGCGAGTGAATTCATTCACTCGTCCGAACTCGCCTTCACGCCGCTATTCACCACCATCAAGCCGCCGTCAGAGCGGCAAACCGCGCAGAGGACGCCACTTCGGGGAGACCACACCTATGGGAGCGGACGAGGACACTTTACGCATCTTCAGCGGCAGCGCCAATCCGGCCCTGGCCGACAAGATCGCCCACCACCTGAACCGGCCATTGGGCCGGATACACTGCACGCGCTTCGCCGACGGCGAAATCCGCGTCAAGATCGAGGAAAGCGTGCGCGGCATGGACGTCTTCATCGTCCAGCCCACCTGCGCGCCGGTCAACGACAGCCTCATGGAGCTGCTGATCATGGTGGACGCCTTCCGGCGTGCGTCGGCCAAGCGTATCACCCTAGTCATGCCCTATTACGGGTACTCGCGCCAGGACAAGAAGATCAAGCCGCGTGAACCCGTCACCGCCCGGCTCGTCGCCGACATGATCACGGCGGCGGGGGCGGGCCGCGTCCTGGCCGTGGACCTGCATGCGGGCCAGATCCAGGGCTTCTTCCAGCTCCCCCTGGACCACCTCTACGCCGGACCGCTGCTGGCGGCGTATCTTGCCGAGAAGGGCCTGACCGACGGCGAGACCGTGGTCGTCTCGCCGGACGTCGGCGGCGTGGGCCGGGCGCGCGGCATGGCCGAAATGCTGCACGCGCCTATCGCCATCATCGTCAAGCGCCGGCCCGAGCCGAACAAGGTGGAGATCATGGAGATCATCGGCGACGTGCGCGGCAAGACCTGCGTCATGGTGGACGACATGATAGACACCGGCGGCAGCACCGTCCTGGGCGCGTGTGCCCTGATGGAGCGCGGCGCGCGGCGCGTCTTCGCCTGCTGCACCCACGCCGTATTATCCCCATTGGCCGTGGACCGCATCGAAGAGTCGCCCATCGCCGAGCTTGTCATCACCGACACCATCCCGTTCGACGACGGCAAGCGGGCCGCCAGTACCAAGACGACCGTGATCTCGGTCGCCCCACTCCTGGCGAGCGCCATCTCGCGCATCCACCACGATGACAGCGTCAGTGAGCTGTTCGACGCTTATTACTGACTAGAAGGAACCCAATGGCCCTCGTCGAGAAAGTTCAGTCCGAAACGGCTTCCGAGAACGGCGGAAGTCGGCCCGTCCGCTGGCCCTACGTCTTCGCCGTCGCCCTGCCACTGATCGTCCTGAACTGCGGGTGGATCGCGAACTCGGAGATGAAGACTTATGTCACCGAGTTGACTATCTCCACACTCTTCCTGGGCGTCACCTTCCTGCTGTTCGTCATCACACTCGTCAACCTCCTGCTCGGCCGCTTCAACGGCGGGCGGGCCGCCATGAACCAGCCGGAGATGATGGCGCTTTATTCCATGCTCTCCATGTCAAGCGTCGTGGCCGGAGTCGGGCATTTGGGGTTCCTGCTGCCCTTCCTCGCCAACCCCTTCTACTACCAGACCACCGCCAACGGCTGGTCGTCCTTTTGGCACCTGCTGCCGCCCTACATCGGCCCACGAGACCCCGAGATCCTGCGCGGCTTCTATCTGGGGCACTCGACTGCCCTCGACCTGCACGTCCTCAGAGCCTGGGCCTACCCGCTTGCCGTTTGGAGCGTCTTCTTTCTCGTGCTGCTCTGGACCACCCTCTGCCTCGGCGCTATCCTGCGCCGCCGCTGGGAGGACGAAGAGCACTTGCCCTTCCCCGTCATCGCCCTGCCGCTGGAGATGACCCGCGCGGGCGCACCCCTGTACCGCCAGCCGCTGCTCTGGGCCGGCTTCGCCATCCCGCTCGCCCTGCACTCCCTCAACTCGCTTCAGAGCATCATCCCGACCCTGCCGACGATGAAGATGAACAGCGTCCACGATCTCATCGGCGACGCCGCCCTCCAGTACCCCTTGACCGGGGCTGGGACGCTCTTCTACCAGCTCCACCCGTCCGGCGTCGGCTTCGGGTTCCTGATCAACACGGACGTCTCGTTCTCGCTTTGGTTCTTCTACCTCGCCAAGCGCGCCCTGGACATCTGGGCGACCGCCCGCAACTGGCGCGACCCCGCCACGGGATGGGGGGCGGACTCTAACGGCCAGTTTCCCTACTTCAGCTACCAGGGGTGGGGGGCCTGGCTCGCCCTGAGTTTGGCCGCCCTCTGGGCCGGGCGCTCCTACTTCCGCGCCTTTCTTCTCCGCGCCTTCCGTGGCGACCGGAAAGGGGTGGACCGCAACGAGCCGATGAGCGCGCGCCTGGCCGTCTTCGGCTTCGCGGCGGGCTTCCTCGCGCTGTCGGCCTTTATCTGGTCGTCGGGCGGGTCGTGGTGGCTGCCGGTCGCGTTTCTGGCCGTCTACCTGCTGCTCATGGTGACGCTCTCGCGCGTCCGGGCCGAGACCGCCGTGCTGTCAAGCGAGCTGGTCTGGATCAACCCGCAGAGCATGATCACGGTCCTTTCCGGCACGACGGCCCTCTCCAAGATGGACCTCGCCCATGTCGGCATGCTGTCCTGGTTCAACGGCGACTACCGGGCCGCCGCCATGCCGCATCAGCTCGAAGCCTTCGTCGGGCTGCGGCGCGCGGGCGGGCGGCTCAGTCCCCTCGTTTCCGCGCTGATGGTCGCCGCCGCCGTGGGCATCGTCGCCGCCCTGCTGTGGGACTTGCAGCTCTATTATGTCAACGGCGCGGCGGGCGGCAACGTCAACTCCTGGCGTATCAGCAAGGGGTCCGAGCCTTGGGACAACTTGCAGCACGCCCTGCACGACCCCAAGGCCGCGAACGGCACCGCCCTGGGAGCGATGGCGGCCGGGGCCGCCATCGTCTTTCTGCTGTCCGCCTTGCGGACCCGGTTTGTCGGCTTCCCGCTGCATCCGGCCGCCTTCGCGCTGAACATGAGCTTCGCCAACGACTTCTTCTGGGGCGACCTGTTCATCGCCTGGCTCATCAAGTCCTGCGTCCTGCGCTACGGCGGCATCAAGCTGTACCGGCAGGCGCTCCCGTTCTTCCTGGGCCTGATATTAGGCGACTACGTCACCGGCTCGGTCTGGAGCCTGATTGGGATGGCTTTCCACCTCAGTTTGTTCCGGACATTCGCCACCTAGCAGGAATCTTGCGCCTGGCGGCGAACTAGCGTTTCATGGCAACAAACAGCATCAAGATTGGTACGCTCGTCAATGGCAATGGGGCGGACCCCGCCGGCTACATCAAGCAGATCCTGCCGCACGGCTTCGAAAGCTTCCAGATCACCTTCTGGCAGACACTCGGCGGGGCCGACCTGCCCGACATGGCCGCGCGCGTCAAAGACACCCTCGGCGACCAGGCCGTCATCTCCTCGCTCGCCGTCTTCGGCAACCCCCTGGAAGGCACGGACCTCGACCTGGACAGCCTGCGCGCCTGGGAGGCCGCCATTGACCACGCGCACCTCTTCGGGGCCGGCATCGTCGCCGGCTTCACGGGCCGGCTGCGCGGCCGGCCCCTCCCCGAGTCGCTGCCCCGCTACCGCGAGGTCTTCGGCCCGCTCGCCCAGCGCGCCGCAGACAAGGGCGTCAAGATCGCCTTCGAGAACTGCGCGATGGGCGGCGACTGGAACAGCGGCGACTGGAATATCGCTCACTCCCCCGCCGCCTGGGAGATGCTCTTCAACGCACTGCCCGCCGAGAACGTCGGCCTGGAATGGGAGCCGTGCCATCAGCTCGTCGCCTTGATTGACCCAATGCCGCAAATCCCCCTCTGGGCCTCCAAGATCTTCCACGTCCACGGCAAGGACGCGACGATTTTCTGGGACGTGATCAAGCGCGACGGCATCATCGGGCCGTCCCCGTTCGCCCTCCACCGGACGCCCGGCTTTGGCGACTCGGACTGGACCAAAGTCATCAGCGAGCTGCGCCGCTGCGGCTACGCCGGCTCCATAGACATCGAGGGGTGGCATGACCCGGTCTACACGGGCGACCTGGAAATGACCGGCCAGGTCCATGGCCTGAACTATTTGAAGCGCTGCCGGACCGAGTTCGTCCCGAACCCGACTTAACCCCCTGCCACTGGAGACATCATGCCCGAACACACCCTCACCCGTGCCGCCGACGGCGTTGACCCGGCCCGCGTCCCACGAATGGCCCTGCCCAGCGGTGTGACCATCCCCGCCGTTGGCCTTGGCACGTTCGGGTCGGACAATTACACCACCGACCAGATCGCCGAGGCCGTCGTCGGGGCGGCCGCTGTCGGCTACCGCCACTTCGACTGCGCTTCCGTCTACGGCAACGAGGACGCCGTGGGCCGTTCCCTCCAGACTATCATGCAGGGCGGCGTCGCGCGCGAAGACCTCTGGATCACTTCCAAGGTCTGGAACGACCAGCACGGTCAGGTCGTCGAAGCCTGCCAAAAGTCCCTCCACGACTTGCAGCTCGACTCTCTCGACCTCTACCTCGTTCATTGGCCCTTCCCGAACTTCCACGCTAAGGGTGTGGACGCGAGCGCCCGCGACCCGCATGCCAAGTCTTACATCCACGACGACTATATGAAGATCTGGCGGCAGATGGAACAGCTTGTAGACATGGGCCTGGTCCGGCACATCGGCACGTCCAACATGACCGTTCCGAAGCTTGAACTCCTCCTGCGCGATGCGACCGTCAAACCTGCCGCGAACGAGATGGAGCTGCACCCGCACTTTCAGCAGCCCGCTCTGTTCGACTATGTCGTCGCCAACAACATCCTGCCGATCGGCTATTCTCCCATCGGCTCGCCCTCGCGCCCGGCCCGCGACCGGACGCCTGATGACACCGTGGACATAGACGACCCCGTCATCGTCGGCGTCGCCGAGCGCCTGGACATCCACCCCGCCGCCGTGTGCGTCAAGTGGGCCGTTCAGCATGGTCACATCCCCATCCCGTTCTCGGTCAAGCGCGCTCAGTATCTCAGCACCTTACAGGCCATCGTCAGCGCCCCGCTGACCGATGCCGAGATGCAGGCCATCGAGGGCATTGACAAGAACGACCGGCTGATCAAAGGCCACGTCTTCCTGTGGAAGGACGGCCAGATCTGGGAAGACCTGTGGGACGTGAATGGTGAGATCACGCCGCCGTAGCGTTCCGCTCAGATGGGAGCAAGCAGAGTGGATGATGAGGAAGTCTCGACTTGGTATCAATGGCCTTTGCACGAGTTCTTAGAAGATGGTACTCTGACCATCAGAACATCGGTCTACGGGGCGGGATTTCACCGTTCAGGTAAGTTTAGCGTCGCCCCCGGCAGCCCCGACTCCGCGTTCTGGATGTGACTCATCAGCGTCAGAAAGCCAACGCGGCGCGTTGGTGAGAAAGACCGTCCCGTCATTCACGGGAGCGAACTAGAGGCGCTACGCGAAGAGTATCACGATCGTCCTGTCGGCGCGGCCTGACTTGGCCGGTGAATGGAGACCGCCATGCCACTGCCCGTACCCTTCGGCGTCTCCGAATGGGAATGCGATTACTACACTGAAGCCGACTACTTTGAGTGGGAAGAGCACTCGCCGGTGCGCTGGGAGTTCCGCCCAGCCCGCCGGACGGACTCGTCCGACCTGCCTTTGGGCGTCATCCACGCCATGCCCGGTGCCGAAGCGGAACACAGCGCCTTCACCGTAGACGTATTGACCGGCCCGATGAACGCCCTGGACAGAGCCGGGGAACAGGGCTGCCGCGTGTTCAACTGCCTGATGAGGTTCCACACGCCGGATGGCCGCAACACCTACCCAGACATCAGCATCGTCCAGGGCAAAGCCGCGCACTACCAAGGCCGGGACGACATCCTGACCAACCCGATCCTCCTGGGCGAAGTGCTCTCCCCGGCGACGGAGGCTTACGACCGGGGCGACAAGTGGGCGAGTTACCAGGCGGTCCCCACGCTGCGGTACTTCCTGTTGCTCTCTGTAGACCGGGCGCGCGTCGAGCTTTACACGCGCGAAGGGGGAGGGTGGCATTACGAGGCTCACGAGGGGTTTGACGCCGCCATCGTATTGCCGGACCTGAGCGTGTCGCTGGCTTTAGCTGACCTCTATGCGAAGATGGATTTCGAGGAAGCTGGTTTGTGTCACAGTGTTGATTCTCCCAATAGGGTATACTAGTAGACGAATATATCAGCGCGCGGACAGCGCAAAAAGACGGGGAAGAGCGCAGCGTAAAAAATGCGAAAACGAACTTCCGGCACCACAAGCTGGAGTGACATCACTCGTCAGCACAGGGAGCGTAACGATGACCATCACCATTGACTTACCAGAGGAAACTGTCGCGAACCTGCGTGAGCGGGCGCAGGCGCAGGGGCGGCCCGCTGCCGATCTTGCCGCTGAAGTCGTCACGGAACGATACGGGGCTGACTACGACCCGGAGGAGTTCCCACTGGATGCTGACGCCGTGGAGAAAATCCAGCGCGGTCTCGCGGAAGTGAAGGCGGGTCAGACCCTGTCCCTGGAAGAAGCGCGGGCTGACTTCAGGGAGACATTCGCCCTGCGCCATCGAGATGCCACCTTATGAGTCAGGGCACCGATGATGTACCCGCTTACGCCCTCCGCTTGTCCCCGCAGGCGCAGCGAGACATCGTGGAAGCCGCGTCGCGCCTAGCCTCTCTCGCACAAGACCCCGAAGCGGGTGAGCGGTGGGGTGAAGCTCTCTATGATGAGTTAGCCAAGCTGGCGACCCTGCCGGGGCGCGTCGCCGTGGCTGAAAGGCAGACGCGCCTTTTCGGCCAGCAGATGCGGCGGACGATTTATCGCCAGACCGCGACATCTACCGCTTACCTCGTGTTTTTCTCCCTCACCGAAGAAGGCGAAGATGGCCCGACCTTGAACGTCGTTCACATCCGCCACGGCAGCAGAAAGCCGCTGACCCGCGCTGAAGCGCGACAGATACTGTCGAGCCAGTGATGGCACAAGTACAGAACAGGACAAGATAGAATGACAGTTTTGCAAGAACGAACCCAACAACCCCGCACCATGAAGGGCGTGGTCCTGCCCGGAAACAGCACCGTCGCCTTCCGCGAGCAGCCCATCCCCACGCCCGGACACGGGCAGGTGCTGGTCCAGATGAAGGCGTCTTCCATCTGCGGCAGCGACATCCGCGCTATCTACCGGGAACATCTTGGAGTGGGGGATGAAGCCTACCGGAACGTCCTCGCCGGACACGAGCCGTGTGGGCAGATCGCCGAAGTCGGGCCGGGCTGCAAGCGCTTCAAGGCCGGCGACCGGGTCGTCCTGTATCATATCAGCGGCTGCGGCGTCTGCGAGGACTGCCAGGCCGGCTACATGATTAGCTGCCACTCGTCGTTCCGGGCCGCCTACGGCTGGCAGCGCGACGGCGGCCACGCCCCGTTCCTCTTGGCCGAGGAGAACACCTGCATCGCCCTGCCCGACAACTTGACCTACGTTGACGGTGCCCTGGTCGCCTGCGGTTTCGGCACGGCCTGGGAGGCCCTGACGCGCATCAACGTCGGCGGGCGCGACCGCCTGCTGGTGACCGGCCTGGGGCCGGTCGGGCTGGCAGCAGCGATGCTCGGGAAGGCCCTGGGCGCGTCCCAGGTGATCGGCGTGGACACGAGCCAGGGGCGCATTGACCTGGCCCTCGAACTCGGTCTGGTTGACGATGCCTTCCTGAGCGACGCGGGCGCGTTAGACAAGATCAAGGCCGCGACGGCGGGCAAGGGCTGTGAGACGAGCATTGACTGCTCGGGGGCCGCGCCCGCCCGCAAACTCGCCCTGCAAGGAACGCGGCAGTGGGGCCGGTGCGTGTTCGTCGGCGAGGGCGGGACGATAGACTTCGACGTGTCGCCTTTTCTGATCCACCCGCAGATCACCCTGTTTGGGTCCTGGGTGACATCGCTTGCCCACATGGAGGACCTGGTCGAGCGGCTGTCGCGCTGGGAACTGCACCCGGAGAAGACCGTCACGCACCGGTTCACGCTGGACCAGGCCGCGCAGGCGTATGACGTGGCCGACAAGGGCCAGTCGGGGAAAGTAGTGATCGTCTTTGACTGACGTGCCCGGACTGACACACCTCGCGGAAAACATCAGCGCCGAGGAAGACCCGGCCAATGTCGGCGTCTTCCTGCGCTTCACCGCCCCCGCACCCGCCGCGCGCCACGTCTTCCCGGTCGGTAGGGCCGCGGGCATGGCTCGCTTCACCTGCTGCCACCGCTATGAGCCTTTCTGGATGAACCCGTGCGCGGGGACGCGGGCCGCTGAAGTGCCCATCGAGACCCAGTTCCTGCTGACGGAGCAGGAAGACGGCACCTGCGTTCTGTACGTCCCGCTCATAGACGGCGCGTTCCGGGCCAGCCTGCAAGGGAACGGCGAGGATGGCCTGGAACTGATCGCCGAGTCGGGCGACCCGGCTACCGTCACGGACCAGATCGTCGGCCTGTTCGTCGCCGCCGGCCCCGACCCCTACGTGCTCCTCGAACGTTCCGCCCAAAGCGTGATGGGGCGGCTCGGGACGGGGCGGCTGCGGGCCGAAAAGCCGCTGCCGCTCTTCGCCGACCACTTCGGCTGGTGTACCTGGGACGCCTTTTACGGTGAAGTCTCCCACGCGAAGGTGCGCGAGGGCCTGGAAAGCTTTCGCGCCGGCGGCCTCGCCCCGCGCTGCCTCATCCTGGACGACGGCTGGCAGAGCGTCCAAAAAGCGCCCAGCGGTGAGACGCGGCTGACGGCGTTCGCGGCCAACGACAAGTTCCCCGGTGACCTCGGCCCGACTGTCAGGATGGCGAAAGAAGAGTTCGGTGTTGAGAACTTTCTCGTTTGGCACGCCCTGAACGGCTATTGGGGCGGTGTGGACGATGCCGCCCTGCCGGGCTATGGCGTCCGGCCCGCGCGCCGCGCCTCCTCGCCCGGCATCAAGAGCCATGTTCCCGACATGGACGACAACTGGGGCGGCCTCGTCGGCGTCGTCGCGCCCCGCCACATCGCCCGCTTCTTTCAGGACTACCATCGGCACTTGCGCGCGCAGGGCGTGGACGGGGTGAAGGTGGATAGCCAGGCCACGCTGGAAAGCGTCGCGGCCGGGCTGGGCGGGCGCGTCGCGCTGATGCGGCATTACCATGAGGCCCTGGAAGGGGCCGCCCAGGTCCACTTCGGGGGCAGCCTCATCAACTGCATGTCCTGTGCCAATGAGATGCTGTACAGCGCTCTGGCTTCCACCCTGACCCGCACCTCCACCGACTTTTGGCCCGATCGGCCCGCCTCACATGGCCTGCACATTTACACGAACGCCCAGGTCGGCCTGTGGTTCGGCGAGTTCATCCACCCGGATTGGGACATGTTCCAGTCGGGCCACTCGATGGGAGCCTATCACGCTGCCGGCCGCGCCGTCAGCGGCGGCCCCGTCTACGTCTCGGACAAGCCCGGCGCCCACGACTTCGCCCTGCTCCATAAGCTGGTACTGTCTGACGGCTCCGTCGCCCGCGCCGACCTGCCCGGCCGCCCGACGCGGGACTGCTTGTTCCGCGACCCGACCCGCGAGGACGTCCTGCTGAAGATCTTCAATCGCAACGGGAGCGGGGGTGTCGTCGGCGCCTTCAACGCCCGCTACGACCCCGAGAGCGCTCTGCCGCCCATTCTGGGGTCCGTCCGGCCCGCCGACATCGAGGGCATGGCCGGGGACAATTTCGCCGTTTACGCCCATTCCTCGGGGCAGGTGCGTGCCCTGGCCCGCGAGGACGCCTGGGAGTTCTCCCTGCCGCCGCTGATGGCTGAGGTCTTCACGGTGATTCCTATCGTGGACGGGATTGCGCCTATCGGTCTGGCCGACAAGCTCAACAGCGGCGCGACCATCGCCTCGATCGTCCGCCAGGACGACGTTTGCGACGTCACCCAGCGCGACGGCGGTCCGTTCGTCGCCTGGTGCCGGCGGCAGCCCGCCGAAGTCTCCTCGGGGGGCGTCGCCCTGCCGTTCGCTTACGCCGCCGGCTCCGGCCTGCTGTCCGTCACGGTCCCGAACGCCGGGCCGCTCCGCATCCGGCTCTAGCGGGTTTCCGCCCCTGGGGGCTGGGGTAAATGGGTGGTAAGTCTGAGAGACTGTCTAAGCAGATGGGCGGGCGGTTGAAACCGCGCCAACAAAAGCACAAAACCTGCCTTCGCAGGTTAAGAATGGGACTCTAATCCGAGTCCACGCAGGTGGACTTTGTGCCTTTGTTGGCGC
>JANOOM010000156.1:0-5134 GCA_031421335.1 Armatimonadota bacterium | reverse complement strand
CAGGCGGACTTTGTGCCTTTGTTGGCGCGGTTTTAACCGCCCCCCTCCTAAGCAGTTTCTAATCCTCATGCCTAAACCAACGCTGATTCTGGTCTCTGGCCCACCCGCCGCGGGGAAAACGACACTGGCCCGTCGCTTGGCGGCGGAGTTCTCGCTGCCGCTAATAAACAAAGACGGCATCAAAGAGCTGCTGTTCGATAAGGTCGGCACAAGCGACTACGCCTGGTCGCAGAGCCTGGACCGGGCGAGCATCGCACTTTTGCACCTCTTCACCGAGCGCCTGCTGACGGCCAATGTCTCGCTGATTGCCGAGAGCAATTTTCACCGCGAAGCCGACTCGGCCCGACTGGCGGAGCTTGGCGGGCGGCTGGAGTTCACATCGCTGCAAATCCACTGCACCGCCTCGGCGGACGTATTGGAAGAGCGCAATGAACGTCGCCGCAACACGGCAGAGCGTCACCCCGGCCATGTCCAAGGACCGCAAAGCGGCCTGAAGCCGCACATCGAAGCGGGCGTCTGGTCACCCCTGCGTATCGGAGGCGAGACCGTGATCGTGCAGACCGATGACTTGGACGCCGTAGATTATGCTTCGGCGTATCGCGCCGTTCGCGACGCCCTAGGACTCGCCCATGATTGACCGGAAGACTGCCCTTATTACGGGCGCCTCGCGCGGCATCGGCCGCGCCATCGCTGTTTACCTCGCCGCCGCCGGGCTGCGCGTTGTAGTCCACTACAACGCCAACGTCGCTGCCGCTGAAGAAACGCGGCGGCTCATGGCCGGTGAGGGCCACTTGCTGCTTCCTGCCGACCTGAACGACCCCGAGGCCGCCGAGCGGCTGGCCCAGGATGCTCAAGCCGCTTTCGGGGGCCGCGTGGACGTGCTGATCCACAACGCCGGGCTGTACGAGCCGACGCCGCTGCTGGGTGGCGGCGACCTCCCGACCTGGCGCGCGGCAATGCACCGGCAGATGCAGGTGAACTTCTGGGCGGGCGCGGACCTTGCTTTCCTTCTGACCCCCGCTATGGCCGAGGCGGGGTGGGGTCGCATCATCCAGATCTCCTCCCGTGCGGGCCTACGCGGCGAAGCGCGGCACGCAGGATATGCGGCGTCCAAGGCCGCCCAGATCAGTTTCATCCGCTCGCTGGCGGCGGAACTCGGCCCATCCGGCGTCGGCTGCTTCGGCGTCGCGCCGGGCTGGACCGAGACGGACATGGCGGCGGAAGCCTTGGCAGAGCGCGGCGACCAGATACGTGCCGAGATCCCGTTGGGCCGGGTGGCGAGGCCGGAAGACGTCGCGGCCCTCGTCGGCTTCCTCGTCACCCCAGCGGCGGATTACCTGTCCGGCAACACGGTTGACGTCAACGGGGCGTCCTACCTGCGATAAGCGATTGAGGTATACTATCGTCACGGAGGCTCGCCATGTCTGCAACCACACCGAACCCGATGATGGCCACCACTGAAACCCATCCTCGAACCCGCGTACAACGAGCAGTATGTTGCGATCCATGTTGCCTCCGGCGATCACGCTGTCGCCCTGTCTTCGGGTAATGCCATGCGTGCCATGCGGGAGCGCTATCCAGAAGGCTGGCTCGTGATGAAGCGCATCGGCAATGAGCCAGAGTGGGGGCTTGCAGCGCGTTTGCTGGTCGGGAAGATGATGGCAGGCCAGCAAAAATGACCATCGGATACTGGCGTGACGGCTTCCCCCGCCTGACGCTCACGTTTCGCGGTGGCCGTGAGCCGATCAGCCTTGAGTTTGTTGTGGATACAGGCTTCAATGGTGAGGTCGCTCTGCGGGATTCTCTGATCGGGCGATTAGGGGCCTCGCCCAAACGGGCACACTATTTGGAGCTAGCGGGTGGCTTCCGGCAGTTCTCCTATTCTTATGAGCTGTTGCTGGAAAAAGTTCTCGCGCTGGATGGTAACCCACTTATAGGCAATGAGCTTTGGAAGGACCAATCCTTGCAAGCGGAGAACATGGAAGGCGGCGACGTCTTCTTCGAGCCACTTTAAACAACAAACTCATCAACATCAAGGAGCAATCATCATGACACAAAGTAGTGAGCGCAAGGCGCTGATCGTGTGGGGCGGGTGGGACGGCCATGAACCGCAGCAGGTGGCGGAGATCTTCGAGCGGGAACTGAGGGCCAAGGGCTTCCAGGTGGAGGTCGCGACGACGCTGGACGCCTTCAAGGACGCCGAGAAGCTGAAGGGGCTGTCGCTGATCGTCCCGGTCTGGACCATGAGCCAGATCAGCGGCGAACAGCTCGGGCCGGTCCTGGAGGCGGTCAAAGGAGGCGTCGGGCTGGGCGGCTGCCACGGCGGCATGTGCGACGCCTTCCGAGAGTCCACCGAATGGCAGTGGATGACCGGCGGGCAGTGGGTGGCGCACCCCGGCAACGACGGCACCGAATACACTGTCCGTATCACCGACCCGGACCACTTCATCACGCATGGAGCGCCCATCGAGTTCGCGGTCAAGAGTGAGCAATACTATCTGCACACGGACCCGTCGAACGTGACCCTGGCCGTCACCCAGTTCCCTGTGGCCGACGGCCCGCACGTCCCCAATGGGCAGTTCGACATGCCGGTCATCTGGACACGGATGTGGGGCGCGGGGCGCGTTTACTACAACTCGCTCGGCCATCACGCCGACATCGTGGCCCAGCCCGAGATCCTGCCCCTGATGGTGCGCGGGCTGCTTTGGGCCGCCCGTGCCGAAGATGTGGCGTGACATGCCCGACTTGGACGTCACCCTGCCGACAGGGTGGGGCGTCGCCACCTACCCGCCTGGTGCATCCTACGGGCCACGCCGTATGCAGGACTGGGAGTTCGTCTGGCTGATGCAGGGCGACGCCGAGTACCACTGGGGTGGGGCGGTCGTGGCCGCCCCGGAAGGATCAGTCGTTTTGTGTCGGCCCGGCGCGACCGACGCCTTCCGGTGGGACCCGCGCCGCCGGACCCGCCATGCCTTCGTCCATTTCCGGGTGGAGGCAGTCCCCGAGGGCTGGCCGGAGTGGGGCGATTGGCCGCTCGTGCGCGGGGCTGAGGAAGATGACATCTTGCGGCCTTTATTCCGGCACCTGCTGACGTGGGCGGATGGAGGCGACGCCGGGCAATGTCGGCTGGTTCTGATGACCATGTTGACGGCCTTCCACACGGGGCAGCGGGCGGCGGGTGGCCCCGCCCGTGACGTCTGGCCGGCCGCCGTTGAAGCCGTCTGCGCCTTCATAGCCGCGCGGCTCGATGACGACCCGGCGGCGGCCCTCCCCCTCTCCCTGCTGGCCGCCCGGAGCAACGTGACGCCGGAACACCTGTGCCGCTTATTCAAGACCGCCCTGGGTCATGGTCCCGCCGAAGCAGTCCGGCGGGCGCGTCTGGAGCGGGCCGCCGTGCTGCTGTCCCGGAGCAACTACACGGTCGGCGAGGTGGCGGCCTTGTACGGCTTCGCCAGCCCCTTCCACTTCTCCCGCGCCTTCAAGCGGACCCTGGGACACTCCCCCTCAGAACTCCGCCGCCCCATACAAACTGCCCGGTTCTGATGCGGCACATGTCAATTTCCGTCATGGAATTGCCGGTTGCGGGCATTGCCTTCCACTTGCTTTTATCGCCATAATGAAGCATCAACTGTCGCCAAGGAGAATGACTCATGACTGTCATGCTCGATAAGCCCGTTTCTGCTCTGGAAGCCGCTCCGCCGGAGCGGACTGACCGCTACCACGTTTCCGTCGAAGAATACAGCACGTTCAAGCGCAACGGCTTTCTAGTCGTGCGCGGCCTGGTCTCGCCCGACGAGATCACCGAGCTGCGTCAGCACACGGAGGATCTGATGCAGGGGCGGCTGCCGGAGCAGAACCGGCAGATGAGGGAAGGCGACAAGCCCGGCAGCGGCACCGCTGTGCAGGGGCTGGAAGCACCCCCTGCACACCTGTCGCCCGACGAGAAGGCCCAATACTTCCTGCGGATTCACATGCTGCACCGGCAGCTCAAACTGCACGAGCGCTACATGCTGCACCCGCGTGTGCTGGACGTTTTAGAGTCCATCATCGGGCCGGACGTGCTGGCCTTGCAAACGATGCTGTTCCTCAAGCCGCCGGGTAAGCCGGGTCAGGGCTGGCACCAGGACCGGTTTTACATCCCGACGCATCCTGATACTTTGTGCGGCGCGTGGATCGCAATTGACGACACCGACGAGTTAAACGGGGCCATGTGGATGGCCCTGGGCAGCGCGAGCGAGCCGGTCTACCCGCCCCACGCGAGCCTCGGGCATAACGCCTTCGGGCAGCGCGAACTTGGCGGCATCCAGTACGTCGGCGGTGTCAGCGACCCGGACGACGAGAAGAACGACCTTTCGCAGATCGCCGACAAGTACCCGCAGGTCCTGGTCCCGGCCAAGGCCGGCGACGTCGCCTTCTTCAACGGCCACATCCTGCACCGCTCTAAGAAGAACTGGACTGAGGACCGCTACCGGAGGTCGTTCGTCTCTCATTACTGCAACGCCCGGTCGTTCACGCAGTGGGGCGGCGACGGGCCTCAGACGGTGGACCCGATCACAGGCATGACGAACGGCGCGCACATTCTTGCGCGCGGTGACACGCACCTGCCGTTCGCCCTCCCGAAGTTCGGGACGGCTTGTGCCGCCTTGCTCTCGCCCGAGCAGCGCCGGTCACAGAGCGAAGCGGCGGCGCTGATGATGATGGGGGATATGGACAGCGGCCTGATGGGCGCCACGCCCGCCGACCCGGACCGGGACCACGATCACAAGTAGGCCAAAGAGGAATTGAGGCTGACCGGGGGATAGAAGAACCGGAGTTCAGGGGCATTGTGGCAGCCCTGGGTCATCAGGTCGCGCAGCATGACCGCCAATGGAGTCGGGCGCGGCGGGCCGGGTCTGTCCACTTCAAATGTGCCTGTCTCGTAGTAGTCCTCGACGCGCGTCACGAGGCTTTTCCACTTGAAAGACCCTCGCAGCGCCCAGGTCAGGGCGTCGCGGCCGTGCAGGTGCCGACATCCGTACATACCGCTGAAGCGCGCCGTCGTCATTGGTTCGTTGACTGGAGTGTATAAAGCGACCCAGGGAGAGCGCCGGGCGACCGCCTGGCCATATTCCGCGAGCCACCCAGGAAAAAGGGG
>JANOOM010000155.1:0-10749 GCA_031421335.1 Armatimonadota bacterium | reverse complement strand
GGGCACTCGTCGGGCACTCGACCGGCACTCGTCGGGCACTCGTCGGGCACTCGTCGGGCACTCGACCGGCACTCGTCGGGCACTCGTCGGGCACTCGTCGGGCTGCCACAGCCACTGCGTAACGCCGAAAAGTGAGAGGGGGCAACCGAACAAATACGGCGCTTCGGTAATCGGGAGGTCCTGGACGGGCTATGTAGCCAACGCAAACAGCGGGTGCTCGACGATCGTTTCTATGTCCTCTACGCTGTAAACGGCCACCATCTCGTCTTCCGCCGCGTCGTCTTCCATCCCGACCCAGCCGCCGTAGACGAGCAGGAGACGTTTCAAAAACGCGGCGAGTTCCGGCACGGTGGAAGCAGGGAAGTCAATGACGTAGGCGGTCCCGGACGCATGCGGCGCCATTGCTTCCGGGTCCTGTCGGAGCAGGGTGTTGACGGTCTCTCTGCTGGCCTTTACCCACTGCCAGAGCTTCGGATAGGGCGATGGCGTGATGGCGATGTCGAGAAACATCACGCCGGCGATCTCTTTGGGCTGGGGCTGGTAGCCACAATCACGCGCGATTTTCTCGACCGCCCCAAGCTCGAAGGCGACTTCAGACTGATAGATGACATCTTCCATAAACTCTAAATAAATGCTTTCCAGAACTCGGCGTCGAAGGGCAGTTCAGACTGGGCGCGCAGGGCGCTCACATACTCGGCGGCCTGAGAGGGGTTCAGTGAGCGGGCGCCGGGCGCGAAATCCTCGCCGACGAGGACGATCTGGGAGGCGGACAGGTCCCCCCGACGGTTGACGCGGCCCGCGCGGCGGATCAGGTTCTCAGGGGGACAGAGTGTGGACAGCAGGACCGTGGCGTCCAGGTCGCTGGACTCCAGCGCGTCGCCGGTCGTCATCAGCAGGTAGCCTTCGCCTTCTTTTTCCAGCTCCCGGAGCTGGGCATAAGTGCGGCGGCGCGTCTCGGCAGGCTGGCCGGGGTGGTAGAGGTAAACGGAATGGGGGTAGGCGGGGGTCAGCCGGGCGAGCAGGGCCTCGGCATCGGCAGGGTTCTCGAAGACGCCGAAGACGCGCGAGTTCTGGTAGTAGGCGCGGCGGATCTCGGACTCGATAAGTGCGACTGGGTCTGAGGAAGGCTTATAAGACAGCGTGCGGGCGGGGGCAGGCCGTCCACCCGCGCCGGGCAGCGGTTCCAGGAAGCCGATTTCTTCAACAAAGGTGGTCGGCATGGTGCTGGTGGCGACCAGGACGTCCAGGTCCTGCGCGAACAGGAACTCGACCAGCCGGTGGAAGCGGGAAAAGGCGTCGCCGCCGTAGCTGTGCGCCTCATCGAAGAAGAACAAGTCGCGGCGCGGCTGCCGCTCCGACGGGCCGAGCAGGGCAGTGGGCAGGGCGTGGACACCTCCGCTGCCGAAGAGCAATTCGCGGAAGCGGGAGAAGGTGGTCAGGATCAGATCAACGTCTGCTTCCAGGGGGTTGGTGACGACGTGCGGGTCCTCGCTGCCGTCGGCGAAAAAGCGCCGGCACTGGTTGCCCCCGGCATCTTTCCCCTCCCCGTCGTCTTCGGCAAGATCGAGGCACAGGGTCCGGGGCGTCTCGTCGGCCTGGACAAACGCCTTCAAGTACGGCACGAGCCGGTACAGATAATCGTCGAGCGGCGAGCCGTCCGGCCCGATCAGGAACAGGCGGCGCGGCGCCCCGCCCCGGTGCAGGCCGAGGGCGGGGATGACAACCGCCTCTATCTTGCCCGCGCCGGTGGGGGCGAGCAGGATGCCGCCCAGGTCCCCCTCCGGGTCGGAGAGCCGCCCGTAGAGACCCGCCTGCCACGGGTACGCCTGCAAAAGAGCCCCGTCGGAGGTCAGCCGGTAGGCCGCCGCCGCCACCCCGTCCGCCTCGTCCAATTTGAATGCCGAAGAAACCATGTATGCCGCCTTGGTGTTATTATAGCATGACTCTGCCCTATGCCGCGAAAAAGCTGGGGTATAATCCAGGGCGATTGCATCTAAATCTTTCAACAGCGCCATAATCCACTCCCAAGGCTATCCACAGGTGCCGGCGGCTTCTCAGCAGACGTGAAAGCCCTCGCCTTCGCGGTCAGAAAGCCGTTCCAGAGGGGAGCACTCATTCGGTCTTGTTTGGTTCGAAGACTTCTGTCAGACAAAAAACAGAAATCGCGGCCTTGAAGATCGTCAGAATTTAGATGCAATCGCCCTGGGGTATAATCAACTCGAACTCACCCCAGCACGTCTTACAGGAATATATACTCGTCATGATCACCGTCCAGGATGTTTCCAAGTCTTATGGAACGCGCACGCTTTTCGACCAGGTTTCCGTCAAATTCACGCCCGGCAACCGCTACGGCCTGACCGGCCCGAACGGCGCGGGCAAGTCCACGTTCATGAAGATCTTGACCGGCGAGATCGAGCCGACCAATCGGGGGACCGTCCACAAGCCGCGCAAGGTCGGCGTTTTGAGCCAGAACCAGAACGCTTTTGACGGCGAGCGCATCATTGACACGGTCATGATGGGCAACCCGAACCTGTGGAACGCTTTGAAGGAGCGCAACGCCTTGTGCGAGGCCGAAGAGTTCACCGACGCCATGATGGAGCGTCTGGGGGACTTGGAGACGAAGATCGCCGACGACAACGGCTACGAGGCCGAGATGGAGGCCGCCGAGATGCTGCGCGGCATCGGCATCCCCGACGACAAGCATCAGGACCTGATGGCGAGCCTGCCCAACGACTACAAGTTCCGTGTGCTGCTGGCCCAGGCCCTGTTCGGCGGGTCTGATGCCCTGCTGCTGGACGAGCCGACCAACTACATGGACCTCGAAACGATCCACTGGCTCGAAGAGTTCTTGCTGGATTATAAAGGGACCTTGATCGTCATCTCGCACGACCGGCATTTTCTGAACGCTGTCTGCACGCACATCGCCGACATTGACTACGACACCATCATCAATTACCCAGGCTCGTATGACGACATGGTGGAACACAAGATGCAGGCGCGGCAGCGGGTCGAGAACGACAACAAGGACAAGGGCAAGAAGATCGCCCAGTTACAGGAGTTCGTCAACCGCTTCGCGGCGGGCCAGCGGTCGTCCCAGGTGCAGTCGCGCCGCAAAGAGATGGCCCGGCTCGCGCCCACTGAAATGAAGAAGTCCAACATCCAGCGGCCTTATATCCGTTTTGAACAAAAGAAGCCGTCGGGCCGGGAGGTCATCACCGTGGCCGGGCTGTCCAAGTCGTTCGACGGGCAGTGCGTGCTAAAGAACATCAATGTTGAGATCTCGCGCGGCGAAAAGGTGGCGATTATCGGCCCGAACGGCGTGGGCAAGACGACCCTCATCCGCTGCCTGGTCGGGGACCTGACGCCCGACGCGGGCACGGTCAAGTGGGGGACGGGCATGACCTGGGGCTACTACTCGCAGGACTACCGCAGTGACATCCCGACCAGCGTCCTTGCTTTGGACTGGATGATGGGGCTTGACGAGGAAAATCAGGGGCAGCAGTTCGTGCGCGGGCTGCTCGGCCAGATGCTGTTCAAGGGCGATGAGAGTCTGAAGCTGACCGAGGCGCTGTCGGGCGGCGAGGCGGCCCGGCTCTTGATGGCGAAGCTGATGCTGGAAAAGAACCCGGTCCTGATCTTCGACGAGCCGACCAACCACCTGGACCTCGAAGCGGTCTCGGCCCTGGCGGAAGGGCTGTCGCAGTTCGCCGGGACAGCCTTCGTCGTCTCGCACGACCGGGACCTGATCTCCGAAATGGCGACGCGCATTTTGTCGTTCACGCCGGACGGCCTGCTGGACTTCCGGGGGACTTACGACGAGTACCTGGAAGCACACCCGCTGCCGGACCGCGCCAAGAAAGGTGGCTGGTGAGTCCGGGCTGAACTAATGCCCCGAAATAGCCGACAATGGCAGTGGCGTTCCTTCCGGCCCGGACGCCCGCCTACCCAGGGCGCGCAAAACCCCGACGGCCCGGTTGTTGAGGCTCTTTATGTTCAGCGGCGCCACTTTCGATGCTTTCTCGTCTCCGTTCCCGGCCGCTGCCTTGCTCGGCGAGCCTTGCGTGCGGGCCGGCCTGCTGGAAACGCTGCTGACTCAAGGCCGGGACGCGATGCTCATCGCCGAAGCGTCCGCCCCCGGCCTGGCAGCACTGCGTATCGTTTATGCCAATCCGGCCTGCTCCGCTCTGCGGCTGTGTGATCCGGCTGTCGGCCTGACGCTGGGGCAGGCCAGCAGTGTCTTCCGAGACGCCCTGGCCGACCCCGCCCTGCCGGCGCGCGTGTTGCCCAGGCTGGTGGCCGGCCTGCCGGTTCGGGGCGAGGCGCTGGGCGGCGGCGCTCTCCTGGACCTCAGCCCGCTGCCCTGTCCTGACGACGCGGCCCCGCTCTGGCTGATCACAGTGCGCGCCGCTGCAAGCGACCACACCCTCCTCCACACTGTAATCAATAGCTTGCCGGACCAGATCCATGTCAAAGACTGGCAGGGACGCTATCTGCTGGACAACGAGGCGCACTGGCAGATGCGTGACTTGTGTCCTGGCGGGGTGGCGGGCAAGACGGTTTGGGACTTCTTCCCGCCGGCCCTCGCCCAGCTCTACGAGACGGACGACCGGACTGTCCTCCGCACCGGCCGGGCGATTGTCGGCCGCGAGGAGCCGACGCTGGACCGGGACGGCGCCCGCCGCTGGGTTTCCACCACCAAGACGCCCCTGCTCGGGGCGGACGGCGAGATCGTCGGCTTGGTCGGCATTAGCCAGGACATCACTGACCGGAAGCTGGCCGCCGAGGCGCTGCGGCAGAGCGCGGACGATTACCGCCTGCTGTTCCAATCGAACCCGCAGCCGATGTGGGTCTACGAAGTCGAGACGCTGCTCTTCCTCGCCGTCAACGCCGCCGCCGTCGCGCGCTACGGGTATGGCGAGGCTGAGTTCCTCGGCATGAAATTGCCGGACATCCATTTTCCCGAGGATCTGCCGACTTTGGCGCAGGAACTGCTTCAAGCGCCCGCCGGCATGCGGGTCTTCGGTCCCGGCCGCCACCTCTGCCGGGGCGGGGCGGAGATGTGGGTGGAGACCTGCTCGCAGCCGCTCGTCTTCAACGGCCGGGCCGGCCGAATCGTCGTCGTGAGCGATGTCACCAGCCGCCGGCGCGCCGAGGCCGAGGCCGAGCGCCTGCTCTCCGAGGCCGTCGCGTGGGCCGATCGCGACCCGCTGACGGGCCTTCTGAACCACCGCTCTTTCCACAAGAAGCTGGAGCAGGAGAGCGAGGCCGCCCGGCAGGCCGGCCTGCCCCTCGCCGTGGCGATGATGGACCTGGACAACTTCCGCTTCTTCAACGACGGCTACGGCCACTCCGTGGGCGACGATCTGCTGCGTCAGGTCTCGGCGGCCCTGAGTGCGGCCTGCCGGCCCGGCGACACTTTAGCCCGCTACGGCGGCGACGAGTTCGCCCTGCTGCTGCCGGGCCTGGGGGCCGAGGGGGCGGTGCGGCTGGCCGACCGCCTGGTCCTGAGTCTCGCCGGGGCGGGCTACCGTCCGCCCGGCTATGACGCCCTGATTCCGCTGACGCTCTCCATCGGCATCGCCGTGTTCCCCGACGATGGCCCCGGCCGCCTGGAAACGCTGGCGGCGGCGGACGCCCGCCTGGGGCGCGTCAAGACCGGCGGGAGCGGGCAAGGCGTGCTGACCGACCGGCTGCGCGCGAATCTCCCCTGCTCGCTGGCCGACTTTTCCATGCTGAACGCCCTGGTGACGGCCGTGGACGCCAAGGACCGCTACACGCGCCGCCACTCCGAAGACGTCATGGCCTACAGCTTCCAGATCGCCCAGGAGCTTGGGCTGGACGAGAGAGAACAGCGCCGGACCCTGCTGGCGGCCCTGCTGCACGACGTCGGGAAGATCGGCGTCCCCGACCCGATCCTTCGGAAGCCGGGGAAACTGACGGAGGAAGAGTTCGAGGCCATCAAGCAGCACCCGATGATGGGGTCCATCATCATCGGGGCGGTGCCGGGCTTTGAAGGCGCTCTGGACGCTGTCCGCCACCACCACGAGCGCTGGGACGGCAAGGGCTACCCGTTCGGCCTGCGCGGCGAGGAGACCCCGCTGACGGCCCGGATCATGGCCGTGGCTGACGCCTTCTCAGCGATGACCACAGATCGCCCCTACCGCAAAGGCATGGACGAGGGTCAGGCGCTCCGCATCTTGCAAGAGGGCGCGGGGACGCAGTGGGACCCCTCCTGCGTCACCGCCTTCGCCGCCGCACGCCGCGCGCTCGACGGCTTGAACGGGTGGACCGGGGAGGACTGACGCATGACCGGCGTTCCCCTCCGGTTCTTGTACCATGTGACGCCGCTGCACTATCTTCCGCATATCGCCCGGAGCGGGGCGCTGTACGCCAAGAGCGTCCTGGCTGCTTCGGGCATCGCGCCCCGCGTTTCGGCGGTGCGGCGCGACCGGATGCTGGGTCTGGCCGACTGGGTTCACCTGTCGCTTACTTCAGAAACGCCGCTGCTGCGCGACAAGCTGCGGCTGGGCTACCCTCACGCCCTGCTGGTCTTCGACCGCGCGGCCGTCTTGGGTCTGCCGCAGGTCGCCCTGCTGCCGTACAATACGAAAGCCTGGAAGTCACGCGCCGCCTGCCGGCCCGTGACGGACGAACCCGAAAAGGCCGCACTGCTGCGCCGCCGCGCCGACACAGGGCGTTTTCCGAGTCTGGAAGTGCTGGTGCAGTACGGCCTGAGTCTAGCCCCTCTGGTGCAAGTGGCTTTCGTGACGGACGAAGAGCGGCTGATGGCGGCTGCTTTGCTCGGTGCCCTTGCCCTGCCGCTGCCCGCGCTTCTCGTCACGGCCCCCGCCTTGTTCCCCGGCGCTGAAAGCTATGCGCCGACGACCGGCGGACTGGTCGCGGCCTACTTTGAAGCCTGCCGCGCGGCGGGGGCGCTCCTGCCGCCGCCGCCGATCCCTTTTGATTGAGGCGGGGGGCGAGAGAGGCGAGTGGTTGAAAACCACTCGCTAGGAGAAGCGTCCTGCGGACGTAATGAGGCCCGCGTCTGGCCGTGTCTTGTGTCCAAAGGACACCTGTTCTAGCGGGCGGTTTTCAACCACTCGCTCCTCTGCTCGCCCTTTCTGAAGGCCCGCGCGGCCCCAGCAACGATCATGCTCTCAACCCTTTGGCGGCACATCACCGATATCGGCGGACACTACGGGGTCAACCCCGCTCTGTTCGCCGTGCTGTACCTTGCACACCACCCCCTGTTCTGGGGGACGATGGCCTGGCTGGCCGCCCGCGTCCGCCGCAAGCGGCCCGTCGCCGCCGTGGTCGCGCTGGGCGTCTTCTTCTGGTTCCTTCCCTACAGCTACGTTTTCGTCTTCGGGCGCGGCTTGCCTTGGTGGATCTATGCGCTGGCCGCCGTCGCCGTCGCCGTTGGCGGGACGCACGCTTTCCGGGAGATCCGGCGCCGCCTCGCACCCGGCGCTAGAGCGTGATGCTGAACATGACGAACGGGCGCGGCTTGACGCGCCCATGCAGCAGAGGGAACTCGACGCCGACCGACGAGATCAGCCCGATGCGCGCCGAAGCCGCGAGCGACAGACCATGCAGCGTCACCTGGCCGTCCACCGTGTAGCGGCCCGGCCCGTCGAAGCTGATGAGGGGAGCCGCGATGACCGGGCTGACGCCCTCGTGGCCGCCGAGCAGCAGGCCCAGCTTGATCGTCCGGGCGGGCAGGCCGTCGGGGCGATGGAAGCCGGCCGTCTCGCCGAAGAAGCGGGCGCGCAGGAACTGACGGCCCAGCTTCGCCGCCGCCGCGTCCGCGCCCGAACTCGCCCCATAGTGGCCCGTATTGAGCCAGACGATCTTCGTCCCGCCGAAGTCCTTAGCGAGCGCCTTTGCGCCGTCCGGCAGGACGACCAGGTCGTAGTGGCCATTGATCATCAGGGCGTTCTCGGGGTCGAAATGCCGCTTGGGCAGCCAATTCGCGGCGTCCACAGGCGCCATCGCCGCTTGATACGTCTCGTAAGTGTAGCCGCTGCGCTTGATCTGGTCCCGGTAGCGGCGCGTCGCGATGCCGTCCCAGAAGCCCTTGGCGAAGTCCGCCCCGCCCACGATCGTGATCGCCAGCTTGATGCGGGGGTCAACGCCCGCCGTCAGGCCGCTGAGGATGCCGCCGAGGCTGATGCCCGAAATGCCGAGCCGCGTCGGGTCAACATCCGGGCGCCGCGCCAGATAGTCCAGGCCCCGGCGTGCGTCCAGGACGGCCTGCCTGAGCGCGCCGACCATGTGCGGCACGTTCCCCGACAGTATCTCAGTGTCCTGCCCGGCGTACTGCGGCCCGCGCGGCTTGCGGTTCAGGCTATACGGCTCCACCATGACCAAGGCGGCCACATTCGCGCTGACGATGGCGCGGGCCAGCTTGAAGGCGCCAACGGTGGAGCCGGCGTTCCACTCGTGCAGGACCACCATGGCCGGGTGCGGCCCCGGCCCGAGGGGCTGGAAGAAGTAAGCTGTGACCGTATTGTTGACCGCGTAGGGCGAGACGACCGGGCTGGGGTACGTTAGCCGGGTGATCTGGATGCCATCCTGGACCGCGAACGGCTTCTCGGTGACAGAGAACGGCGCATTCGCATCGTAGTCATAGAAGGCCGGGTCCACGGCGGGCGGCGGGGTTGTCGTCGCGGGCGCGTCGGCACTCGCGGCGCGAAGTACGAGCAGCAGGCAGAAGACGGCCAGTGCCGCCACTGTCCGCAGGTAATGGGTGTTGATGGGGATTGCCTCGTTCCGTCACGGCGGGTCATGTTGTCCCCGTCCGCGTTTGTGGGTACTTTCTTAGGAGCACGCTTTCAGAAAGGATTTACCCAAAATGGCGGATCATGCCCAGCATCAGGACGAGGTCAAGAAGATCGCCGCCTTGATCAAAGAAATAGACTTCGGGATGCTAACGACCATTGACGCGGAGGGCCGCTTGAACTCGCGCCCGATGTTCGCGAACCGCAAGGTGGACTTCGACGGCGATGTCTGGCTCTTCACCTACGGCGAGTCGGCCAAGGTCCACCAGATCGAGACCAAGCCGCACGTCAACGTCGCCTTCTCCGATCCCAAGACCCAGGCCTACGTTTCCCTGTCGGGCCGCGCCGAGCTGGTGCGCGACAAGGCCAAGATCGAGGAGCTGTGGGAGCCGGCCCTCAAAGCCTGGTTCCCCAAGGGCGTGGACGAGCCGGATATCGCCCTGCTGAAGATCAACGCCGACCAGGCCGAATACTGGGACTCGCCTTCCAGCCCCATCGCCCGCTTGATCAGCCTGGCGAAAGTCGCCGTCACCGGCAAGCCCGCCCAGCCCGGCGGGAACGAGAAAGTCACGCTGTAGAGCGTTTGACGTTAGTTGATGGGGCGGGCACAAAGCCCGCCCCTTTTTCTTCCCGGGCCTGTCCTGTGGTACAATGCCGCTGAGGAGACCAGGGAATGGCACTACCACCGCAGTTCATCATCATCGGGGGCGGGAACGGGGCGGGGAAGTCCACGAGCGCCGCCCTCATTCTGGGGGACCAAGTCCCCTATATCAACGCCGACGAGATCGCCAAAGGCTTGCCGGAAGTCGAGGGCGAGAACAAAGACGCCCGAGCCAGCCGTATCCTGATTAACGCGATGGGGGAACATGAAGCGCGCCGGGAAGACTTCGCCATCGAGACCACGCTCGCCAGTCGCTCCCTGGCGCCCCGCGTCCGGCGACTGCGTGAGTCGGGCTACGAGTTCCATCTGCTGTTCTTCTGGCTGAACAGCCCGGACCTGAACATCGAGCGAGTCGCAGAACGTGTCCGCAGCGGCGGGCATAACATCCCCGAAGAAGTCATTCGCCGCCGATACGTCGCCGGTCTGAAAAACTTCTTTTCTCTGTACATGCCCCTGGCCGACACCTGGGGTGCCTATGATAACTCGATCAAAGGCCAACTCAAAGTCGTGGCTGATGGGAGGCGCGGCGCTGTCGATGTCCTCGCCCTCCCGCAATCTTGGGAACGAATGAAGGAGATCGCAGACAATGGATAACATGGTGACACAAGCGCCGGCCACCGACAAGGAGGCCGCCCGCGCGGAACTCATCCGTCGCTTCTCGGACAGGGGTCTCTTGACCAGTCTGATCCAGCGTGCTGTCCATGAAGCCGTCCAGGAACACAAGCGCGCCGGAAATCCTGTCGCCGGCTCGGTGGACGGCAAGGTCGTCATCTTTCAGCCGGAAGACATCTGAAGGCGCTACGAGGCGGTCTTCTCCCACTGCGCGACCCAGGGGTGTTTCAAGGTCAGGCGCTGGGCCTGCTCGGGGGCGACCATGTGCAGGAAGGGGAGGTAGCCGCCGGCATAGGCGCGGGCGTCTTTGCCCATCTGGCGCGAGACCTCGGCGACGCCCACCGTCTCGCAGCGGTGCAGCACGACGCGGAGGTCAGCGAGGCGGCCCCAGTCAGGGCCTGTTTAGACCTCGAAGTCCAGCACCAGCACCCCGGCGGCGATCGGCCCCATCATCTCCTGCACGACCTTTTGGTGGGCAGGGTGGGGGTTGTAGGCGTCTAGGGCCGCTTTGTCCTCGAAACGGATGACGAGCGCGTGGGTGTACCCCTGAGCGCGTGAATTGAAGTTCTCGCCGCAGGTCAGGTCCAGGATCCCCGAGATCTGACCCCGGAGCGCGCGCAGACCGTCCATCGCCTGCGTGATGGCCTCCGGTGAGGCTTCGCTCTTCCACTGTATCAGTACCAGATGCTCGATCAT
>JANOOM010000154.1:0-8047 GCA_031421335.1 Armatimonadota bacterium | reverse complement strand
CCCCGCCCCCACCGCCGGAGGCGATGGCAAGCCCGTGAGCAGTCAGGTCCCGGGCGAACTGGCGGGCGAGGGTCAGGCCGTAGTCGGTGGCGCGGCGCGAGCCGACGATGGCAAGGCTGAACTTGTCTTCGGGGACCAGTTCCCCGCGCACGAACAGGACCGGCGGTGCGTCGGGGAGTGGGCGCAGGTTAGCCGGGTAGACCGCGTCCTGGATCGTGACGATGTGTGCGCCGCTCGTTTCCAGGGCGGCAAAATCACGGCTGAGGTCACGGCCCCGGACGGCCGCCATGTGCGTCAGGCGCTTGGCGTTGAACAGGGGAAGGCGCTCGGTCCATTCCTCGCGGGAGGCCGCGAAGAAGGCGGCGGGGTCGCCGCCATAGACTTCGAGCAGTGCATGCAGTCGGTGCGGGGCGAACTCCAGGCTGTTGAGCCGCAGCCAGGCGTCCTTGTTTTCGGGGCCTTCCATAGCCGATTGTTCCTCCTGGTTGAGTGGGTGTTTTAGAAAGGTACGATGGGGGGCGGCGGTGGGACGCCAGGGCCACCCCCGCCTGGATTGAAGGGGACACCACCGCCGCCGCCGGGGGAGCCGCTACCGCCCCCGCCGGGGAAGCCGCCGAAGCCCGGATAGCCGCCGCCGTTGCCGCCCGGCCCGGCCCGCTCGCCCTGATCGCCAACGGTGAAGCTCCAGGTCTGGGTGGTCACGTTGCCGCGCCAGTCAGCGGCCTTGAGCGTGATCTTGTGCTCGCCTTCTTTCAGGGGAGTGGTGGGCGTGTTGTAGACGGCATTCTGGCCGGCATAATAGATGGCCTTGGCGTCCACCTCGCCGTCCACCTTGAGGCTGACGGTGGCGGGGTTGATGCCGGAGCCTTCGTCCACGACCAGGGCGCCGTAGGTCAGGCCATCGGCGCGCACAGTCGCCCCGGCTTCGGGGAAGACCTGGATGAACTGCGGCGCGATATTACCGGGGGCATCTGACCGGAAGGCGGTGAGCGTGCCGTCATCGCTGACGACGAACAGGGTCCCGGCCGCAACGATTGGGGCGGAGTAGACGGTCGTGGAGGGGTACTTCGGCTGGCTGTCGGTCGCGCTGGCCTGCACCGCATAGCGCCACAGCAGCTTGCCGGCGGCCGTGTCGTAGCCGGACAGGACGCCGGGCTGCGTGGCGACGAGCAGGAGGTTCCCAGCCAGCAGCGGCGGGGCGGTCGCCGCCGCGTCCAGAGTGATGTGCCACCGCGCCCGTCCGCTTGGTGTCAGCGAATAAAGTGCGTTGGACTGCGTGATGACGTAGACGCTCTCGCCGCTGACCGTCGGGGGGATGAGGACGTTGGTCGGCAGCTTGATGATGGACCGCTTGGCGCCGTTGTTCGGGTCCAGGCCGTAAACGGTGTCGCCAGCCGTCACATACAGCGTGGTCCCATCGTAGACGGGGGAAACAAGGCTCGGGTCTCCAGCGAACGGAACCGCCCAGCCTTTTTTCCCGGTGCGGGCGTTGAGGCTGTAGACATTGTTGTCTGAGGACGAGAAAACGACGAGGCCGCCGGTGATCGTGGGGGATGTGATGATCGCACCGCCCGTAGCGGTATCCCAGATGACCTTCCCCGTGTCGGCACTCAGGGCGTAGCAGTGGCCGTTGCCGCTGCCGAAATAGACGACGCCGTTGCTGAGGATGGGGGCGGAGCGGATAGCGCCGTCCAGCTTAGTGGCCCAGACGACTTTGCCCGTGGCGGCATCCACCTTATAAGCCTCCCCATTGTCGTCGGTGACATAGAGCGAGCCGGCAGACAGGGCGGGAGTGGTGGCGAAGTAGGTGGTCGTCTTACCGTCGGCGGGGTACTGCCACCGCGTCGTGCCGTCCGAGGCGTTCAGGGCGTAGAGCGCCCCGCCGGACGGGAAAAAGACGGTCGAGTTGGCGTAGACCGGCGAGGCCGGGTTGTTCTTCGCGTAAGAGGTCGTGTGACGCCAGAGGACCGAAAGGGGTGCGCTCAGCTTCTCATCGGCCACGCCGGTGTGGCCGATGTTGCCCCGGGAAAAGTCCACATGCGCCGGGGGGACGGGCGCGGCCGGGGCGGCTGGCGGTGCCGTGAGGGCGGGGGGAGTGTCTGCGAGGGCGGCGGTGCCCAGCATCAGAAACGCCGCCGTGGACAGGGTGGGAGAATGTTTTTTCAGTGAATACATCGTCGAGTTATACCTCATGTGCGGATGATCAAAGAGATGAGCGGTCGGTCTCAGCGGCGGCGTTTCTCGTCATCGCGCCACTCCGACTCGGAGCCGGGCAGACCGGAGTTCTTCCACAGCTTTTCAAGACGGCGGCGCTCCTGCCAGTCCTTCCAGCGTCCGGCGATATCGAGCGTCCCGCGCCGCTGTGGCGAGCCGTCCGGGGTGGTGCGGAAGGAAGGACGGCTCGGGCGCGAGTCCATCCGCAGATCCGGCCCGCTGAAGGAGCGGGATGAGGCGCTGTAAAACCCGATGTCGCTCCAGGGGCGCGCGAAGCGGACATACAGGTAGGCCGCAAGGATGCCGCCTAGCGCGAACAGGCCCATGATCGGCCCCAGCATGCTGCCATAGTTCAGGTAGGTCCAGGCCGTGACGCCGATCGCGAGGTACTTCGCCTTGACTGGGAAAAAGTAGACTGTGATCTGCTGCTCCGGGTTGAGCATGCAGAAGGCGACGATCAGGCCCGTCCAGGGCAGGAGCACGCCGAAAAGCGGCGGGGGCATTGTGTGCAGCAGAAGACCGCCGATCACCAAAGATAGCGAAGAAGCCAAAGTCAGCGCGAAGAAGAAGATCGCGTAGCGCTTGCTTCCCCATCCCCTTTCCAGACTGCCGCCACTCAGCCAGAAAAAGACCAGGTTGATGATGGTCCAGAACGAGATGGGCGGCAGAGAGACCAGCGCGTAGGTGAGCAGGGTCCAGGGCGCACGGATGAAGCTGCCGCCGCTAAAAACTGCTTCCGTCAATAGGAACGTCCCGGCACGGGCCGGGGAGAAAAACACCGCCAGGAAGGTGAGGACGTTCACGCTGATGATCGCCAGCGTGACGGGTACGCCGCCGCGCCGCACGAAGTCCCGCAGCGAGTCCAGGGGTGAGTCGGGCGAATTGTATCGCATCTTGCTTTGCTTTCCAGAATCTGCCTAATGTGCCTGCCGGGCCTGCTCCGCGAAGCGGTAGGAAAATCGGGCGCGCGGGGCGACGTCCCCTTGGCCGTAGAAGTCTATGATGTCCGGCCGGTCCGGGAGGCCATCCGCCCACTTGAAGTCGAGAGCGAGCGGCCCACGTGAGGCGGGGACGCCGAGGAGCTTGCGCGGGACCGCCAGCGTCAGGTCCTGGCCCTGGCGATGATAGGATGCCGTGCCGACCGGCTTCCAGGCCCAAATGCCGCCGACGTTGCGCTCGATGGTGCAATGGCCGTTCGCCCGGTCCCGGTTGATGAGATAGTCGTAGCCGTGCCAGCCGGTGTTGGTCCCTGTGCTGACGAGCAGCAGCATCCAGTTCCGGCCCGCCGGGGTCGTCAGCGGCGTGGACGCCTGGACATGGAAGTAGACGTTGTCCCCATCGCGCGCCACCTGCGCCAGCGTGATGTCATTGCGTGCGCTGTGATCGGTGTAATGCGAGTGCGGCGTGGCGCCGTCCCAATCCCGCGCCGCGATGCCGCCGTCGTTCCGGTAGATCGGGCGAACCCCATCCCACTGTTTATACGACTCCGCCGGCTTGATTGTTCTCGGAGCAGACGGCGGGGTGGGGGCGGTCATGCCCTTGTAGCGCCTCATGTTGGAAACGAACTGGTTGTAATAGTCGTCGCCGTACCCGCCCTTCATCGGCTCCAGATCGCGGTTGAAGTCCTGGTTGAACTCGTCCACGATGTGGCCCTGGCCGCTCTTCGTCGTGCGGCCCAGGAACACGACACCGGGCGTTTCCCAAACGGACGCTGTCCACTCGTTCCACCCGGTCACGAGCAGCATGGGGGCGGCGATCCGCTCGGCATTGTCCCACTGCGCCTGGAAAAAGATGCCTTGGGCCGCGGTGGGCGAAACCCATTGGTCATTATAGATGGGCACATGGCCTGGCGCACTGCTGACACTGCCGGTCTCCATATTGTTCCAGAGTGGCCCGCCGAGCGACTTGGAGACCACCATCTGTTCAACTTTGCCGTCCGGGCCGAGCGCGGGGCGCTGAGACCCACCGTCCGTGAAGCCGTCCATGAAGCGCCACTTGGTTGGCTCTTTGGCGGCGTCGTGGAAGGCCCATGTCGGGCGCCAGGTGAAATAGTCCTGGATGGCCGGCAGCAGGGACGGGTCCTTCATCTTGACGGGCTGAACCGGGCGAGAGGCCAGCAGGAGCGGTTTGCCCGACCACCGGAACCACATGTCGTCATACTGGCCCGGCTTGTACCAGGTCCGGTACAGCGCCTCGATCTTCCACTCCGGCTCGGAGTTCAGGAAGAAGGCCAGGCGCGGGACGCGGACGCCTTTGGCCTTCATGTCCTCGGCGACGGCGAGGAACTGTTTTAGCTCGGCGTCATAGATGCTGCCGTTGGTGTAGTCCAGGAACAGAAAATCCACGCCCGCGTCGGCGAGGAGCGCCAGATGCTTGCGGATGACCCAGGGGTCCGTCGAGAGGTAGTAACCGAAAAGCGGCTCGGCCCAGTACCAGGTCGGGAAGTTCGGCCCGCCCTTGGGGTGTGCCTGGAAGTCTTTGAAGCCAGGATGCGTCTTCAGAAACTCGGTGACGTTGTAGTCCTTCCCCCAGCGATCCGGCCCATGCCACTGCCAGTAGAACAAGCCGACATAGCGGTTCGGCTTCGGCCCCCCGACTTCCGCGTAGGTGGGCAGACTGCGGCCGAGGGCGTCGGTCGCCACGCAGTCCGCGTTGCTGATGGCAATGAGCGGGCTGTTCTGGGTCTTTGCCGCTTTCGGATTGGTCAGCATCAGGAGGGCAACAGTGGCAAAGAACAGCTTGTTCAAGAAGGGACTCAAGCGCCGACAGTTCGTTTTGACAGATTTCACTAGATATACACCGCCTGCTTCACCCTATTCTACACGGTTCACGCGCGTCTGTCAAGAAGGCCCGGCCTTTGGAGAAAGGTCGGGCCTTGCGCTTTCCAGTCCTTTTCATTCCCCGTCTCCTCGTTCGCCCTGCACGGACAAATTTCCTTCCGCCACGAGCGAGGCATCTTTCCGCTGCTCGACTTGGGCAGCTAACTTGATGATGCTTTTCCCGGTGTGGCACTGCCGCGCGAGCTGGCGGAAAATGCCGGGGTTACCGCCTTTCTCGGCGGACCGGGTCGAGTGGTGGTAAGCCGGGGCGTTCTGGTCAATCCAGGCAAGCTGCTCGTTGGCAATGTCTTCAACCTGCGACAGCCACTCCACCTGGGAGAAGTCGCGCGCCCAGTGCAGGGCCGCCGCGAGCAGGTGGTAGGCGGTGTCGAAGTGTCTCCCCTCGAACGCTGCGGCGTTGAGGGCGATGATCTGGTGAAATGTTTCTTCTTCCAGCTTTAAATTCTGTGCCATAGCCGAACTATACCACTAAAGAGAGGGTCTGCATGCCACAAGACCCGGCCGGGATCAGCCTAACAGCTCCTAACCGGGGATCACCTTCTAGAACCAACACCTCGGTTTGGCGTGGCTCACCGTTCCGGCCAAGCATGATCCCATAGGTGTGATATTTGAGATACTGACCGTTCGCCAGCCGACGTTCAGTGAAGCCTGCATCCGCAAAGTCAGCCCGTCCATCTTAGCAGCTGATGTTACGCGGCGGCTGAGGGACCGGGCCGGGGGAGCCTGGGCGAGTGCCGGGCGGGTTCGGGCGAGTTCGGGCGAGTGAATGAATTCACTCGCTGGAAGGCGCTGCGCGCCGGGCAGTCAAAGAGAGCCGCATCGGGGCAGCAGGGGCGCGCTGTCCGATCCTGCCCTGTCCGATCCTGCCCTGTCCGATCCTGCCCTCTGAGGCCCCCTGTCCCCTCGGCGCGCAGCGCCTTCCAGCGAGTGAATTCATTCACTCGCCCGAACCCGCCCGGCTGCCCCGTCGCTGGAACCCACTGCGTAACATCAGTTATGTGACAAAAACAACAACGCTGTTGTGATTGGAAATCCAAGCAGACATCGCGGTCGGGAAGGAGAAAATGCGATTTTCGGGACACAGTACCTCTAAGGGGAGCCCAAGAGGGGCCTCCCCCGTCGCCTCCGGACGCGACTTTACTCTGATTTTTGAAGTACTACTGTAGTAAATGGAGAACTTCCATGAATTTCAAAAAGCTCTTACCCTTGCCGACTTCTTTTTTCCTGCTGGCTCGGACCGCCTTTCTGGTCATGATGCTCAGCACCACTCCCGCCCTCGCGCAGGTCAACACCGTCAGTGTTAGGACGATCACCTACACATGGGCTTTGACGAGAACGACGACTTCCCCAACGGCGGGGCCGGGCATGATGCCTTACGCCGTTTCTATGACGGTTCTGCCAGGTCATTGCGTGCTGCTGAACTACACCGTCACCGCCACACGCAGCATTGCCAGCACCGTGGATACTCCCTGCGCCCCTGGCTCACCCTGCCCGGCCACTCCCGCCATGAAGTACGTGAATGCCAGTGCGGTCCTCACCGATCAGGCAGAGCCGGGGATAGACCCCAATAACCCCAATCTCGTCGATTTCTTCAACCGACACCTCAGCTTCTCTTTCACCAGCTCGACAGCCAACCCGGTGACATTCCAGTTCACGGACAGCATGTTCTTGCCAGGGAGCAGCAGCAGCAAAACGCTGAATTATTCAGGAACGCTCTGCCTCAATGCCTCAACACCGTGCGGGCAAAAGTTCAGCTGGGATAACTTCGCCCACCTCGTCGGCAGTGACTCCTCTAAAACAGACTTTTGGTACCCCTACTGGGTTGAGATCTATACCGGCGACTGTACGCCTATGCCTTACTGCACCTACACGCAGGGTGGATACGGCGGCCCAGGCGCACCGTTTAAGCTCATGAAGGCCAACTTCCCCCTGATCGCATCTCCAACGAGCGATGGATTGGGAGGCTTCACGATCGGCAGCGGCTCCAACATCCTCATGTTTGGCTCGCCTAGCGCCGTGCAGAACTACCTTCCCGCCGGCGGGAAGCCCGGCGTCCTGCCTCACCCAGGCGTCTTTGGCGGCCAGGTACTTACCCTGAGCATCAACGTCTACCTCAGCAACGGGAACGGCACCCCATCGTCCTTCGGCAACCTGCTGTTTTGCAACAGCGGAACCCTGAATGGCACCCCGGTGGCCCAGGTCCTTCAGGACGCAAACGTCGTCCTCGGCGGTGGCCCCTTGCCGAGCTACGTCACCAGCATTTCGGGTCTGAACGACCTCGTGACTAACCTCAACCAGGCGTTCGACGACTGCAACGCGACCGGCTGGGCAAACACGCATCTGTGCGCGCTCCCCTAAGCGATCGGATACCCGCCCCTCAGGCCGGTCCCATTTGGGACCGGCCGTCTTTCCTTTGCAGGAACGGCCATCATGAACCCTCAAGACCATAACCCTCAAGACCATGCCCTGACGGGCACGGCGAGTCAGACTCCGGCTCAGAGACCCCGCTTCGCGGGGATCGTCTCTCTCAGGACCCTTCTCCCTCTCGCGGTCCTGCTCGTACTCCTGCTCGTACTCCTGAGCACGGCGCCGTCCGCGCGGGCGGCAGGCGGCGGCTCGGTTGTGGTCCAGTGGGATAACGCCGGTCTTCAGGCGATCCGCGACACCCACCCCGCGCCTACCATCGTCTCGCGCGGCATCGCTATCCTTCATACCTGTCTTTACGACGCCTGGGCGGCTTACGACCAGACCGCGGTCGGCACCCGCCTGGGCGGCACGCTCCGGCGGCCGCCGGTCGAGCGCACGCTCGCCAACAAGAACAAAGCCCTCAGCTTCGCCGCCTACCGCGCGCTGGCCGACCTGTTTCCCCAGCCCGCCGAAGTGGCGAAGTTCCAGGCTCTGATGACCCGCCTGGGCTGCGATCCTGCCGACCTGTCCACCGACCCGTCCACCCCGGCCGGGGTCGGCAACCTGGCCGCGCAGGCCGTCCTCGA
>JANOOM010000153.1:0-4506 GCA_031421335.1 Armatimonadota bacterium | reverse complement strand
CAGCAGCATCAGGACTCGTCCTCATGGTTGTTGGCGTACTCGCGCGCGAGGTCGGCGTCAATTCGCTCGTTGTTAGCCGAATCGGGGTCGCCTGTGTTGGCACGTCCAAAGTGGCGCGTCAGGCGGGCCATGGCTGCCTCGGCTTCGTCCGGCGTCAGAACGGGCCGGGGCTTGCGCGCCGGCAGAAGCAGGGGCACGCGCGCGGCGACCCAGGCGGCGGGGGGCAGGCTGTTCGCCTGCGCCGTCCGCTCCACGACCTCATAGACCTCATCCGGCAGTTCCAGCGTCAGGGTTCTCATGGTGTTCTCCTCGTCCCCATTATACCGCGTTCGCGTCAGTCTTCCGGGAGCCGGTCATACAGCGCCTTCTTCGCCCCGACCCGCAAGGCCCACCCCGAGTCGCCGTATGACCAGTGCCACCACTCGCCCAGATAGTTGGTCAGACCGGTCTCCTCAAGCGCGTCAAACAGCAGGCGGCGGTTTGCCTTCGCCTCATCGCTCAGGCCCGGCGTGTCGCCCGGCGCACTGGTGTCGTCCATCTCGAACGGTGAGGTCATGTCCAGCCACTCCCCGCCCTTGACGCGCAGCAGGGACAGGTCCACGGCCCCGCCGGTCGAGTGGGGCGGGGGGCAGGAGTCGTCGGGCGGGGCGGACATGGTGTTGGTAATACGATGCAGAGTCGCCTTGCCCCACTCCGGGTGCTTGGCGGCGAACTCCTTCTTCAGTTCCTCGTACATAAACCGCTGCTGGGCCAAAGGGCGGAAGCCCTCGATGATGACCATGTCAATGCCCGCCGGCAGCGACTCGGCGGCCTGGGCCAGCCGCTCGGCGACGCCCTTCCGCACCTTCGGTGTCCGGGGCATCCCCTCGAACTTGGGGTGCTTCTGGGCGAAGTGGATACGCTTCGACAAAGTGCGCGGGTCCACGAGCGGGTCGCCGTTATCTTCGATGGGGACGGCGCGCAGCTTGGTCAGGGGTTCTCCGAAGGAGCGGGGCATGGGCGTTTCTTTCCAAGTAAGGACGGGGTGGGCGACTGAAGTCGCGGCAACAAAGGCACGAAGTCACCCCACTAAAGCCTCCGCCTTCGCGGACTCAGACTCTGGTCTCAAGTCTTAACCTGCGGAGGCAGGTTTTGTGCCTTTGTTGGCGCGGTTTCAACCGCCCACTTCATTCGGCCCCGCCAGCGATGCGGCGGGCGAAGCGCAGCATCCGGTCGTACCAGGCGATCAGCTCCTCGGCCGCGCCGGTGCCGTGGCCGGCGTCGAACCAGACCACTTCGATGTCTTTACCCAGCCCCTTCATTTTGGCCTCATAGACCTCCATCTGGCGCGGTGGGCAGCGCGTGTCATGCCGGCCCTGGATGACCAGCAGCGGCGCGCGGACGTCCTCGGCGTAGGTGATGGGCGAGGCGCGGCGGTACAAGTCGGGCTTCTCGGCGGGCGTGCCGCCGAAGCTCGCAGTCGTAACGCCCTGGAGGAAGCCCGACGAGTCCTCCCAGGTGAGTGTCTGGTCAGCAATCGCGATTAGGCCCATGCCCCCCGCCCACAGGTCCGGGCGCTTGCCCAGCGCCAGCAGAGTCAGATAGCCGCCGTAAGAGCCGCCGGTGACGATCACTTTATCAGGATCGGCGATGCCTGACTCCACCAAGAACGAGCGCGCGGCCACCATATCTTCCAGCTCCCAATAGCCCGCATCGCCCCAGATTTTGCCCAAGAAGTCCCGCCCGAAAGTCGTCGAGCCTCGGAAGTTCACCGAAAGCCAGGCGAAGCCGTTTTCCGCCCACACCGACCCCATGCCGAAGGTCTCGGTGACGACCGCGTGGGGACCGCCATGCACTTCTAAAATGGTCGGAAACGGCCCTTCGCCCTCGGGAACGCAGAGCCAGCTCTGGACCAGTTGGCCGTCCGAAGAGGAGAACTCGACCGAGCGCACTTGTCGCCCCGGCGGCGCATCGCCGACCGCAAGCACCGTCCGCGCCAATGTGCCTGTTCCCGCGTCCAATGCGACCAGTCGTGCGTTGTGCCGGGCGTCCTGCCAGCCGGCCAGCACCTCGCGCCCGTCGGGGCTGAACGCGACGCCAAGGCTGCCGTAGAACGTCAGCCCGCCGTCAGGGTGGTCCAGCCGAACCGCCTTGTCGGTCTCCAATTCGTAAACGTAGAGGCGCTGCACGGCCTTGGAAAACTGGCAGAGCAGGACCCGCCGACCGTCGGGCGACCAGTTCAGCGGCACGACCTCGCCCGCAACGTCCGGCAGGTTTAGGTCCCGGCGCTCCCCCGTGCGCGCGTCCCAGAGCAGGGGCCGCTTATCGCCCGTTCGGTCGGAACTCGCCAGAACGCGCGCGTCGCCCGGCGCCGGGCTGAAGGCGATGGGTTCGATGCTGCTGTCAAGCCCATCGTAAAGCTCCCCGAAGCGCGCCCCGCTTCTGTCGAACGCCAGCAGCGCGTACTGCTGCTTCCCGGTGCGCTCGCTCGCCGCCACGACCGCGATCTCGCCGTCTTCCGACAGCAAGGGCGTGCGGAACAGGCTGGTGGTGCTGTAGAGGATCTCCAGGTCTCCCAGGGCACTGTCCGGCGCGATCCCGACCCGGCACAGGTGAAAGCCGTCGTCGTTGGTGCGGAACGTGATCGCGTTCCCGCTGGGACTGAAGGCGACCGCGGGCTGCGGGAACGGCGTCGTGGAAGCCCCGTAGTCCGGCATGTGGGGCGTCAGATCCTCGCACGGGCCGCCCTCATAGGGGACGCGGACGTAATGCCCACTCTCGTTCCCTTTGGCGTCGTCCATGAAGTAGACGAACCGGCCGTCGGGCGAGAGCAGGCCAAACGTCACGCCGCCGGGCTTGTCGGTCAGGGGCCGCAGCGCGCCCGTCGGCACGTCCCACGCATAGATCTGGGGGACGCCCGACTGTGTACTCGTGGCGATCCCGCACTGGGGGGCTGAGGCGGCGATCTGCGCCCAAAAAAGGCGTGGGGCGCGCACGCGCTCTTTCCAAAGGTCGGAGGTGATTGGGGGCATCGGGGGTCTTCTTTCAATCGCAGCCATAAGCTGTAGGCCGCGCGGCTGGATGATCCTACGGTTGTTGTGTGGGCTTCCAGGGCGGCATCGGTCTCGAAGCTAGCCCGCACCGCGCCGTTCGGGCTGCTCGACCATTCGGAAAATGTCGCCGACTCGGCAATGCGCCTCCACCGGATGCCTCAGCGGGAACTCCGTGTTCACCGCGTAGTGATTGCGCCGGCCCTCCTTGACCTTCGTGATTGCGCCGGCCTGCTCCAATTCCGCCAGAATGCGCTGCACCGCCCGCTCCGTGATCCCCACGGCGTCGGCCAAGTCCCTGATTCGCATCTCCGGGTCCCCCGCGAGGCAGATCAGGACGTGGCTGTGGTTGGTAAGGAACGTCCAGCTTCCGACGGGGCTTGTCATAGGACCAATCTCAATAACACGAAAATAAATACACGAAACTATTGACGTGTATTGTTTCACATGTCATAATATCCATTATACATCCTGCGAAGTCTTCCCGTCAACGGTGGCCCAAGCGCGGCATATCAGGATGGCGTCGTCACGATAGAAACCATAGATAGAAATACACAAGGAGAACGCACATGTCGCTGGTCGCAACGGACAGCCCCTCGGTCCGCTTGGCCGGGTATTCGGATCCACAGATCACCGCGAGGGAGCGCGTAGGACCGGCAGAGTATGCGCTGCTGGCCTTTTTGCTGGTCGCTGCCCTGGGTTCGGCGGGGGCGCTGCTCTGGCAATCGGTCTCCCCGCACCCTCTTTCTGGCTGGGGCCTGACGGTGGACCGCCTCAGCGCGCTGCTGACGCTTCTGGTCGCCACGGTCGGGGCGGTCACGTTCCGGTTCTCGCTGCTCTATCTGGACGGCGAGCCGGGGCAGGCGCGGTTCCTCTGGTGGCTCTTTGGCACCGTCGGCGCGGCCTACCTCCTGATGCTGTCCACCAATCTCTGGCTGCTGTTCTTCGCCTGGCTGGCGGTCAGCCTCGGTCTGCATCAACTCCTGCTCTATTACCAGGACCGGCCCGAGGCACTGCGCCCAGCCCGCAAGAAGTTTCTGATCAGCCGCCTGGGGGACGTTGCCCTGCTGTCGGCGGTCTGCCTCATCGGCGGCCATTGGGGGACCTGGGACGTGCGGACGTTCCTGGCTGCGTCCCCCCAGGGCGGCGCACCCCTCACCGCGCTCGTGGCTCTGCTGGTCGTGGCGGCGGCGCTCACCAAGTCGGCTCAGTTCCCCTTCCATAGCTGGCTGCCGGAGACGATGGAGGCTCCCACCCCCGTGTCTGCCCTCATGCACGCCGGAGTCATCAACGCCGGAGGCGCACTGCTGCTGCGCTTCGCGCCGCTGCTCGTGCGCGTCCCCTCCGCCCTGTTCGTCCTGGCCCTAATCGGGACGGTCACGGCCTGCCTGGGGCTGCTGGCGATGTGGGCGCAGCCGAACGTCAAGCGAACCCTGGCCTGGTCCACCGTCAGCCAGATGGGGTTTATGATGGCCGA
>JANOOM010000152.1:0-14845 GCA_031421335.1 Armatimonadota bacterium | reverse complement strand
AGGACACCTTGGCCGCTGTGTAGTCGGCCCGGCGCTCGGCGTACTTCTCGCTTAGGGTGACCTTCAGGGCCTCATATTCGCCTGCCAGCCCAGCATCGGCCCGCAGCGCGTCCCGAAAGCACAGGGCCTCCGTCCAGATCACGCTGCCGTACTCGACGACGTGCAGCAAGTGCGTCCGCTCCTCGCCCTTGTCGTCCTCGCCCCGACCGAAGATGTGGTGGCCCGGCACGACCGCGTCCCCCGCGTAATCGTATCCCAAGACCGCGAGCGGCGCGATGAGGGCGGGGCCGTCTTCCAGCCGCGCGATGCCCGCCAGGATGTCAATGATGGGCTTCGCCTTGATGCCACCGATGGACGTGCTCCCGTAGTGCTCCAAGGCGAGCAGGGCCGGCCCCAGGGCCGCACGCAGCCGCCGCTCCTCGTCCCGATACAGACTCGCCCACAGGGGAGTTGGGGCGTGCAGCCTCACCTGCGTCTGCGCCAGGCCCAGCACCCCGAAATGTTTGTCGTCCTCGTTTTCTTTGGAAGGCATCACGGTCTCCCTGCCCAATGAGATGGGCGTGTTCCCCCAACCGCCGCGTCAGGCCTGCTCAGTCGTCACAGCCAGTATATCACTGTCCGCGCCGCCTGTCAAATGGCCCGCGTCAAAGGTAATGCCAGTAGAAGACCCAGCTCAAGGCGGACCGGCAGGCCGCATGGCTGAAGCTGGGGCAGGCCAAGCGCAGCTCACTGCACACCAGGCTCGCCACCTCGTCCGCCCCCGGCGTTTGCCAGGCCCCGGAAAGAAGGTCCCTGTGCCGGGAAGCGGTCTCGGCGGCGGCCTCCAGAAGCAAGACCGCCCCGAGGAGCGCCACCCGGCAGTGCTCCAGGCTGGAGCCGGAACAGCGCAAGCGGAGCGCCCGGACGGCGGCGGCCTCCGACCCGTAAGCGGCGAAACTCTTGTGGCGGCGCGCGACGTCAAACGCGGCCTCTGATAATTCAGACAATCCGGCGGTTTCTACTGCGGGCATTGCTTCGCCTCCAGTCGGGCGCCGCGCTTGTTCCCTGCCTATCCTGCCCGCCTACTCCACGGTCACAGATTTCGCCAGGTTGCGCGGCTGGTCAATCTCTCTTCCCAAATCTGCAGCAATGTAATCCGCCAAAAGCTATATTAGTATATTAGGATGATAGACAGGACCGGTATGAACGCGAGAGACCACTTCTTCCTTGCGCTCTACCTCGTTAGTCCTCGTCCAATCGTCCTGGTAGATGAAACGCTCGCTTGACCATATGTGAACGCAATGTTCGCGGCTGATCACCCAATGCACTGAGCGGTTTCCAATCTGGGTCTTTGATACCCTCAGATGATGGCGGCTTTACAAACGAGCGACAGCGCTCATCACAGGCTCCAAACCCTGCAAAGTTCTGCTGGCACTGCCGCGTCGAGGGCGTGTTCGCGCCGCCCATGTAATCCGGGCCATCAAAGTGCATACCGCCATCTTCCCAGAAGCAGATATGGCAGATATCATATGTCCCTGGTGGCTTTTCATCAAGCGTCTGATAGCCGCAACATGGACAAGCGAACTTTAAATCTTCCTTTTCCTACTCCACAGTCACGGATTTCGCCAGGTTGCGCGGCTGGTCAATCTCTCTTCCCAAATCTGCAGCGATGTAATACGCCAATAACTGCATCGGGATAACGGATAGGACCGGCATGAACGTATCATGCGTGGCCGGGACACGCAGGATGTTGTCCACGAAGTTCTCGTCCAGGCCCTCGTCGCCCGCCTTGACGATTCCGATGGCCGCGCCGTCGCGGGCCTTGACTTCTTTCACGCTGGACTGGATCTTGTCGTAGAGCGCCGACTGCGTGGCGATGCAGACCACCGACACGCCCGGCTCGACCAGCGCCAGCGGGCCGTGCTTCAGCTCGCCGGCGGGGTACGCCTCGGCGTGAATGTAGGAGACCTCTTTAAGCTTCAGTGCCCCCTCCTGCGCGACGGCGTAGTCGTTGCCCCGCCCCAAAAAGAAGAACGAGGACGACCGCGCGTACTGCCCGGCGACGGCCTGGATGGCGCTGGTGTCTGCCAGTATTTCGGCTACCTGCTCCGGCAGGCGCTGGAGCTGCTCGACATAGGCGGCCACGACGCCCGGTCCCAGCTTGTTTTCTTCCTGGGCGATGTAAAGCCCCAGCAGGTACAGCCCGATGAGCTGGGTGACATACGCCTTGGTGGAGGCGACGCAGATCTCCGGTCCTGCATAAGTGTACAAGACTTCGTCGGCTTCGCGGGCGATGCTCGACCCGACCACGTTGACCAGGGCCAAGGTCGTCGCGCCCTTGATCTTCGCTTCGCGCAGGGCCGCCAGAGTGTCTGCCGTTTCGCCCGACTGCGAGATAATGATCGCTAAGGTCTGGGCGTCCACGATGGGATCGTTGTAGCGGAACTCGCTCGCCACCTGCACCTCGACCGGGCGGCGCAGCAGGTGCTCGTAGAAGTTCTTGCCGGCAAGCCCCGCGTGGTAGGCCGTGCCGCAGGCGACGATGACGATGCGGTTGAACTGGATCAGCTTACTCGTCGGCAAAGTCAGTTCCGGCAGCGTGACTTGATGCGTCTCGGTCGTCCGCCCCCGCAGGGTGTCCCGAATGGCCTGCGGTTGGTCGTAGATCTCTTTCAGCATGAAGTGGGCGTATCCGCCTTTCTGCGCCGTGGACACGTCCCAGGTGACATGGAAAACGTCCCGGTGCAGCGGCGCGCCGTCCAAGCTTGTCAGCACGACCCCCGCGGGCGTGATGCGCGCGAAGTCGCCGTCTTCCAGGATCAAAACGTCCCGCGTGTACCCCATGACGGCCGGGATGTCCGAGGCCAGGAAGTTTTCGCCCTCGCCCAGCCCGATAATCAGCGGCGAGGCCGTCTTGGCCGCATAAATGACGTCCGGCTCCGCACTCGAAACGACGCAGATGGCATAAGCCCCGGTGACTTCCGAGAGTGCCTGCCGAATAGCCGCTTCCAGAGAACCCGCCGCTTCTAAATGCGACTCGATCAAATGCGCCAGCACTTCCGTGTCCGTGTCGCTCGAAAAGACGTGCCCCGCCGCTGTCAGCTTTTCCTTCAGCCCGATATAGTTCTCGATGATACCGTTATGGATCAGCGCGAGCCGCCCCGTGCAGTCCGTATGGGGGTGTGCGTTGACGTCGTTGGGCCGGCCGTGCGTCGCCCAGCGCGTGTGCGCGATGACCGTCCCGCTCGACTGTCCTAGCCCGTCCAGCGCGGCCTCGAGGTTGGCGAGCTTGCCCTTCTTCTTGAGGACGGTCACGCTCTCCGCGCCCGGCTTGACCACGGCGACGCCCGCCGAATCATAGCCCCGATATTCCAGCCGCTTCAGGCTGTCCAATACGAGACGGACGCTGCGCTCGCGCCCGCCCACATAGCCGGTGATTCCACACATTTAGATTGCTACCGCTTCCTTCCGGGACCGCCCGAATCGCTGATTAATCGTTCTTTGAATTCTTCCAAGTATGTCTTATGGTGGGACGATGCCCTGACCGGCCCTGTTCCCCATGTCTTACTCCGCCGAATACTCCGCGTCCGTGACTTGTTCCAGCCATATCGCGTCAACTCCTGCCTCGACCGGCTGGATCGCCAGATGTACCATCAGCCGGTCCGGCGATGCCCCGTGCCAGTGCTTCTCTCCTGGCGCGATATACACCGTATCTCCGGGCTTCATTTCCTCTGTTGCCCCGCCCGAAAGCTGGACGCGCCCCACGCCCGCCTCGACGTGCAAGATCTGCCCCTTCGGGTGCGTGTGCCAGGCCGTCCGCGCGCCAGGCGCGAAGGAAACGCGGAAGCAGTTCACCCCCGTCTCCGGCGGCGATTTGATGATTTCATCCAGCCACACCTCGCCCGAGAAATAGGCACTGTCGCCCCGCTTCGTCGCCCGCGCTTCTGCTCTGGTGATCTTCATTCGGCTGTCCCCTTCTCACGCGCTCAGAAGGCGAGTATACCCGATGGTTTCCCCCCGCCCCAATTCTGGGGGAGCCGGAACCCACCCCAGCGCAAGCGCCGGCCCTCCCGCCCCTGATCATAGGGCTTCGGCAGCGGGTACAACGGGGGGGCGCGAAGTTCCAGACGCCGCTTCAGTCTTAACGCCTCAGTCTTAACGCCTCAGTCTTAATCTCTTCCCCTCTCCGCTCCGGGGAGGGTGCCGAGGAACGAGGCGGGAGGGGACCGCCTTGACGCTGCCCGCCCGCAGTGCTACAATGCAGGGGCAAAGCAGAGTTCTGACCCGTTTCCTTTCCGCAGCAAGGCGCTCATCCACACCTGTCTCCCCTGGCAGAAGGATTTGGGCACGCCGCTTGATCTGGCGATCAGGAGCCGCGAACTCGACAGCTGGGCCGACTATGCCTTGCCGCTGATGGACTGGCTGCGGCGACTGTTTGATTATAACCCATGACAAAAACAAAGCTCTTCCGCTTCTCCTTCATGCCCCTCGCCGCCCTCCTCTCCCTGCTTTCCCTCGTGCCGCGCCTCCGCGCCGCGCCCGCTGACTACTTCCAAATCACGGTCGTGGACGCGGGCACCGGGCGCGGCGTGCCCTTAGTCGAATTGAAGACGGTGAACGCGGTCCGCTTCTACACCGACAGCAGCGGCGTTGCTGCCCTGAACGAGCCGGATCTGATGGGGCGGACGGTGTGGTTCGGGGTCAAGAGCCATGGCTATGAGTACCCTGCCGATGGGTTCGGAAATCGGGGCGTGGCCCTGAAAGTGAAGGCAGGCGGGTCGGCGCGGGTCAAACTCAGGCGAGTCAACATCGCCGAGCGGCTGTACCGGATCACCGGGGCGGGCATCTACCAGGATAGCCTCTTGACCGGGGGGCCGATACCGATCAAAGAGCCGCTGATGGACGGCCTGGTCGTGGGGCAGGACACAGTGATGGCGACCCCCTACCAGGGCAAGCTGTACTGGTTCTATGGCGACACGGAGCGGCCCGGCTATCCGCTGGGGCAGTTCGCGACCTCGGGGGCGACCTCGTTGCTGCCCGTCGCGGGCGGGCTGGACCCCGACAAGGGCATAGACCTGACCTACTGGACCGATGCGGACGGTTTCAGCCGGCCCATGCTGCCGCTGCCTGGCTTCGGCGGGCCGGTCTGGGTGGGGGGAGTGTTCACGCTCAAAGATGCCAGGGGGCAGGAGAAGCTGTACACGCATTTCACGCATCTCGACCACGACGGCAAGGCCGCCGAGTCGGGGCTGGCGCTTTTCGATGACGCCAAGGCGGTCTTCGCGCCGCTCTGCCGGTATGCTTTGGACGCGCCGCTTTATCCTGATGGGCAGCCGTTCCATGCCGTTGCGGATGGGCAGGAGTACTTGTACTGCCAGCCCAAGTCGCTCTCCGCGTGTCCCCTGGTGCGCGTCCGGGCTGACGCCGCCCATGTCACCGACCCACGGGCCTTCGAGGCGTTCACCTGCCTCACACCGGGCGCGCGTGAGGCCGGGGTGGACACGCTTTTAGACCGGGCCGCCGACGGGCGCCTGATTTATGGCTGGAAGGTTGACACGGCAGTGATGGGGTTCGATACGCAGTCGGCGCTGATCAAGTCGGGGAAGATAAAGCCCGAGGAGGTCCTGGCGCCGCTGCGGGACGTCGAAACCGATGCGCCGATCCGTTCGCACGGCGGCTCGGTCTTCTGGAACGCCTACCGCAAGCGCTGGGTGATGATCTCCGGTCAGGCGGGCGGCACATCGTCTTACCTCGGCGAGCTATGGTTTGCCGAGGCGGACACCCCAGTCGGGCCGTGGGTGTATGCCCGTAAGATCATCACGCACGACCATTACACGTTTTATAACCCCACTCAGCACCCGTTCTTCGACCAGAAGGGTGGGCGGCTTATCTACTTCGAGGGCACTTATACCGACACCTATTCAGGCAATGCCGATGTGACGCCGCGCTACAACTACAACCAGATCCTGTACCGGCTGGCGTTGGACGATGCGCGCCTGTCCCTGCCCGCTCCAGTCTACGCGCTGGCGGGGGCCGGCGGCTACGGCCAACGCGAGACGGTTGACGCGCAGCACAAGTGGGGCCAGGTGAAGGAAGTTCCGTTCTTCGCCATCCCGCCAGGCCGGCCGCACGATGGCCTCGTTCCTGTTTCCGCCACGGCAGGGGGCCCGCCGCTCTTTTATGGCCTGCCGCCCCTCCCCTCTGTGGGGGAAAAGGCGTCGCCCGCTGTTGTGCCGCTGTATGAGTACCGCGACGCGCGCACGAAGGCTTTCCGCTATGCGACAACCCCGGACGTGCCGGGGCAGGAGAGCGGCCTGGTCTGCCGCGTCTGGCGCAACCCATCCACGGTCCTGGCCCTGGACACTGCGACCCGTCCGGCTCCGTGACCATATTTAGCCCGCCGCAAGCACTCTTGCTTCAGGAACGGCCCAGCCCCCCGACGCGCTGGCCCCCGGTCTGGTCTGCACCTTCGCCCCCCACTAACTGCGCGCGGACAGTTCGCCGGCCACCAGGTCGGCGGCGTCGTCCTGCGGTGGGTCCACCAATTCCGCCCCCTTCGGCTTCATCCATGTCCGTGCCCAATCCGCCAGCGCCTCGAAGATGCCGTTGAGCGCCTCGCCCTTTGGGGTCAGCGCATACTCGACGTGCGGGGGCATCGTGCTCAGAACGGTCCGCGTCACGACGGCCTCCTCCTCCAGAGCACGCAGCCGCTCGCGCAGTGTGGCCGGGTTCAGCCCGATCTCGCGGGCGATCTCGTTGAACCTTTTCTTGTGTACCAGCAGGGCGCGGACGATGTGCAGGGTCCACCGCTCGCTCAAAAGGTTAAGCGCGGCATTCGCCGGGCAGAATATCTCCGGGTCGTGGGCGTCCATGGCGGTCTCCTCAAAAGTCGGCTATCCCAGGAACCATTCGCGCGGTCTGGCCGTTCCATGGACAAGCGCAATGAAAACCAAAGCGCATTACAAACTATACCAGATGGGAAAGAAAAATGTATCGGGTCTTCGGACAATTCGTTGACGGGCGCGGCGCGATCGGCCTGCTTGTCCTGCGCCTGGTCATGGGTTCCGCCCTGGTATTGCACGGCTGGCCCAAGATCCAGCACGCGACGAGCTGGATGGGGCCGGGAGCGCCCGTCCCCGCCGCCTTCCAGTTCCTGGCGGCTTTTTCGGAGTTCTTCGGCGGTCTGGCCTTCCTGACCGGCCTTCTGACTCCTATCGCCGCTCTGGGCGTCGCTGTCACCTTGCTGACTGCCCTGTTCACCGTCCACTTCAAGAACGGCCACCCGTTCGTCAGCGAGCACGGCCCTTCTTATGAGTCTGCCCTGGGCTACTTCGCCGTCGCCATGCTGATGATGCTGACCGGGCCGGGACGCATCTCGTTCGATTACCTGCTGTTCGGCCGTCGGCAGGCTTCCGCGGTGAGTCCGGCCGCCGCCGCCCTGCGCTGACCGTGCATGCTTTTCCGCACCGACTGAAAGGAAACACTCATGGACCCCGTCAAAGTTTTGATCGCCTTCTACTCGCGCAACGGCGCGACCGAGGCCCTTGCCAATGCCATCGCCGAGGGCGCGCGGGCGGAGGGCGCTGCCGTCATCCTGCGCCGCGCCCGTGAGTTCGTCAGCCGCGAGGTCATGGCCCACGCTGAGGGCTGGACCGAGAACGCCGACCGCATGAACGCCGCTTATGAGGCCCCGAGCGCCGCCGACGCTGAGGGCGCGGACGCCATCATCTTCGGCACACCGACCCGCTTCGGCAACGTCTCCTCCGAGCTGAAGGCGTATGTGGACAGTCTGGGCGGCCTCTGGTTCCAGGGCAAGCTCGTCGGCAAGGTGGGGGCCGCCTTCGCCACTTCCAGCTCCAAGCACGGCGGTAACGAGAGCACGCCCCTCAGCATGTTCAATTTCATGGCGCACTTGGGAATGATTATTGTCCCGCTCGGCTACGGCGACCCGATCATGTTCAAGGCCGGCACTCCCTACGGCGCTACCGCCGTCACCGGCCAGGGCAACGCGCCCCCGACTGCCGATGACCTCGAAGTCGCTCGCTACCAGGGCCGCCGCGTCACCCAAGTCGCGCGGGCGCTGAAGGCCGCCAAAGAAACCGAAACGAAATAGCGTCTCTTGTTCCGTTTCTCTCACCATCTGAAAGGCTCAATCGTGTTTTCATTCCCCCACCGCCTCGTGTCTCTCTCCGCCGTCGCTGCCCTCGCCGCCGGCACCGACGCCCCGGCCGCGCCGGCGGCCGCCATCCACATCCGGGGCGCTATCGCGTCCGTCCAAGGCAAAATGATGACCGTCACGTCCGCTTCCGGTCCGGTCCGCGTCCAGCTCGCGGCCAAGACGCCGGTCGTCAGCGTCGTCCCCTCCGACCGCGCCCACATCAAGGAGGGCACCTTCCTCGGCATCGCCTCCCGGCCCCTGGCCAACGGGACGCAGCGGGCCATGGAAGTCGTCGTCTTCCCCGAGGCCGCGCGCGGCACCGGCGAAGGCAGCTACGCTTGGGACCTGCCCGGCTCCGGCGCGCGTTCCAAGATGACGAACGGCACCGTTTCCCGCTCGGCCATGACGGGCGGTACCGCGCCTCGCATCACCAGTGGGGCCACGCACGGCTCGCGCATGACGAACGGCACGGCCCACAAGGCGGGCGGCACCGCCCTGACGCTCCAGTACAAGAACGGGACCGGGACCGGCTCGCAGACGATCTCTCTCCCAGCCAACATCCCGGTCGTCACGTTCGCCCCCGGCTCGCTATCGCAGCTCGCGCCCGGCGCCCACGTCTTCGTCGTCGGCCGGCGCCTGCCGAACGGCACCGTCGCCGCCGACCGCGTTCTGGTCGGCAAGAACGGCCTCGTCCCGCCGATGTGACCGCTACTTATGGGGGCGCGATTCATCGCGCCCGCTTTCTGCCTGCGCCCTTAGAGGAATTTCCCCATGACCGCCCAACTGACCGGCATCCACCACGTCACTGCCATCGCCGCCGACCCGCAGAAAAACGTAGACTTCTATGTCGGCGTCCTCGGCCTGCGCTTGGTCAAGCAGACCGTCAACTTCGACGACTCCGGCTCGTACCACTTTTACTATGGGGACGCGCAGGGCAGCCCCGGCACCCTGTTGACCTTCTTCGCCTGGCCGGGGGGCCGCCGGGGGCAGCCCGGTCTGGGGCAGGTGGCAGCCATCTCCTTGTCCATCCCGCCTGCCGCTCTGGACTTCTGGCGCGCTCGCCTGACCGAGCATGGCATCGCCGTCGGCGCTTCCGAGACGCGCTTCGGCGAAACCATCCTGCCCTTCCATGACCCGGACGGCCTGCGCCTGGAACTCGTTTCGGTGGCTGGCGACGCGCGCCCCGGCTGGGCTGGTGGTTCTGTTCCCGCCGCCCATGCCATCCGGGGCGTCCACGCCGTCACACTGCCCGAGCGGTCCGTGGACCGCACGGCAGCCTTGATGACGGACACGCTGGGCTTTCGAGCCGCTCAGACCGAAGGCGACTGGACTCGGTATGCGCTGGAAGACGGCACCTTCGCCGACGTCCAGGCCGCACCGGGCCTCGCGCCCGGCCAGATCGCCGTCGGCAACATTCACCACGTCGCCTGGCGCACGCCCGACGACGCTCAGCAGGGGGAATGGCTGCGCGAGATCACAGGCGCGGGCCTCGGCGTCAGCCCGGTCATGGATCGCGACTACTTCCACTCGATCTATTTCCGCGAGCCGGGCGGGATCTTATTCGAGATCGCCACCGACTCGCCCGGCTTCGCCACCGATGAGTCGCCCGAGACGCTCGGCACTCACTTGAAGCTGCCGACTCAGTATGAGGCCGACCGCACCCGGATCGAGGCCGGCCTGCCGCCGATCACGGTGCCGGGAAGGAGCTAGGTATGACTGACTTGGGCTTTACCCACCAGTTCCTTCCCGCGTCGTCCCCGCAGAGAACCGACACTCTGCTGCTGCTGCACGGCACAGGCGGCGACGAGAACGATCTGCTGCCGCTGGGCAGGATGCTTGCGTCTGACGCCAACCTGCTCAGTCCGCGCGGTAAGGTTCTGGAGAACGGGATGCCGCGCTTCTTCCGCCGCCTGTCGGAAGGCGTCTTTGACGTCCCCGATTTGATCGCGCGGACGCACGAGCTGGCCGACTTCATCCAGGCTGCCACGGATGCTTACGGCCTCGACGCCGCCCGCGTCACCGCCGTCGGCTTTTCCAACGGCGCGAACATCGCCGCCGCCCTGCTCCTGCTGCGCCCCGGCGTCTTGAAATCCGCCGTGTTGCTCCACGCCATGGTCCCGCTCGTCCCCGACACCTTGCCCGATCTCGCCGGGACGCGCGTCTTCCTGGGCGCGGGCCGACAGGACCCCATCGCACCGCCGGCAGAAACGGAACAGCTAGCCGCTTTGCTCCGCCGCGCGGGCGCTGATGTCACTATCCACTGGCAGCCCAGCGGCCACAGCCTGAACCACGAAGAAGCTCAAGCGGCGTCCGAGTGGCTCGGCCCTTGACAGCGCCGCGCCCACCCACTGCAATCAGGGCATGGCCGGACCAAACTGGACATTCCTGACCAACCACGCCCGCGTCCTCTTCTGCCTGGCGGACGACCCCGCTCTCCGTCTACGCGAGGCGGCGGACCGCATCGGCATCACCGAGCGCGCCGTGCAGCGCATCGTCTCAGATCTGGAGGAAGCGGGAGTGCTGAAGCAGTAGAAGGGGCCGAGGGGGATGGGGGGGAGAGATCGAGTGGGATGAGGGCGGGAGATCGAGTGAATAAATTCACTCGCTGGAAGGCGCTGCGCGCCGGTGGGAAAGGATACAAGGAGGTATAACATGGGAGGCAGCGTGAAAATATCAGCGCCTCGCTATGTGTGCGCCCACCTGATGGACCGTGGAGGTAGGAGGACCCAGCCCTTCTTTTGTGTCCTCTATCCCACCGGCGCGCAGCGCCTTCCAGCGAGTGAATTCATTCACTCGATCTCCCGCCCTCATCCCACTCGATCTCCCGCCCTCATCCCACTTGCCCCTACCGCCACCCTGAGAACTCCGACCCCTTCATCATATTGCTGTCAATCCCCGCCACTAGAGGCTGCCCGCCCGGGTACAAGCCGTCCTGCCGCATGGGCCATTCTGGGTCCGTGTAGAATGAGGCCCAGGCGCGCTCGCGGTGGGCCAGGTTCTCGAAGACCAGCATGTACGTCAAGCGTGGCGCGACCCCGATGTAGGTGGTCCAGAAGCCCATCGCGTACAAGCCGTGCGTGTCGAAGGCGGGTGCGATCTGCGTCCCGTACCAGTCCAGCGCCTGAGTCAGCTTCGCCATGTCGTCGAATTGATAGGTACGCAGCTCGAAGACGCCGCCGGCAAGACGGCGGGGCTGGTTGTCCCGACGTGGGGCACGGGAAAAGGCGGTGGGTTTGAGGATCGTGCTGCCGAAAGTGTGAATCGGACTGCCGCCCCACTCGGCGTTGGTGTCGCACCGGATCTGCTGCCACTCCGGGTCGGACTCGAAGGCGTCCCAGAGTTCCTGTCGCTGGGCCAGGTCCTCCCAGGCCAGGATGTAGGTCAGGCGCGGGCTTGGAGTGCCGATGATGACGCTCCAGAAGCCAACCGGCTCGATGCCGATGCGCGCCCAGATCCGCAGGATGTGGTCGCCGAAGCGCCCTGAGATCAGGTCAAGCCCCCGCGTGCTGCGGGTGTCATAATGGTGAAGCTCGTAAAGCATGATGGGATTTCCCTAGATCCAAGTGATGGAATTAATCGCTACGGCCGGCCGTCTCGCCGCTTTCCTTGAGGTGGAAATAGGCTTGCAGCATGGCGCGGGCTACCTTACCCGCCGTGTCGCCGCCGTGCCCGCCGTGCTCGACGATGGCGGCGATGGCAATGGTCGGGTGGTCATAGGGGGCGAAGCAGATGAACAGGCCGTGCGTCCTGGCCGCCCCGTGCGTCTGCGCCGAGCCGGTCTTGGCGGCCACCTCGACCTCTTTGAATTTGACGATCTTGCCGGTCCCGTTCGTCACCGTGACCCGCATCGCCCGGCGGACGCGCTCCATGTTGAGCCGGCTGACCGGGACGCGCCGGACGACGGTCGGCGTGCTCTGGTATGGCTGCCGGCCCCCCGTCACTTTCGCAACGACATAGGGCTTCAAGACGTTCCCGCCGTTTGCGAAAATCGCCGCTACGCGCGCGAGCTGCAAGGGCGTCATCAGGACGTCCCCCTGCCCGATGGACATGTGCAGCGTGTCTCCGCCGAACCAGGTGTCGAAGGCGGGACCTTGCTTGTGGAAGTGCTTCAACTTCCAGGCGGGGGAGGGGACCGAGCCGATGTCCTCACCGCCCAGATCAATGCCCGTCTTCTCGGCCAGCCCGAACTGCTTGGAGTAGTAGGAGAGTCGGTCTGGTCTGATCTTCTGGCCGTAAACGTAAAAGAAGACGTCACAGGACTGCGCGATGGCTTTGGTGAAGTCGGTCGCGCCGTGCGTCTCCCAGCACCCGAAGCGCGCTCTGCCTAAGTGATACGAGCCGGGGCAGTAAACGCCGCTGCTCGGCGTAATCACGCCGGTCTGCCAGCCCGCCGCCGCCACGATCGGCTTGAAAGTCGAGCCGGGCGGATACATCGCTTTGATCGCCCGGTTCAGCAGTGGGTGCGAGGCGCCCTTGTTCAGCGGGTCCCAGTCTTTCGCGGCGATGCCGGTCGCGAACTTGTCCGGGTCGAAAGTCGGCGCAGACACCATCGCCAGGACGGCCCCGGTGCGCGGGTCCAGGGCGACGGCGGACCCGATAAAATCGTGTTCCTTGAAGACACGCTCCCCGGCCGCCTGTGTCGGCGCGTCGAGCGTCAAAGTCACCGTCCCGCCCGGCGCGGCGTCCTGCGTATCCAGGGTGTGCAGCGTCCGGCCGTGCGCGTCTATCTGGACGTCCGTCCCACCGGCCACCCCGCGCAGGGAAGGCTCATAAGCGGCTTCGACGCCGGACTTGCCCAGAAAGTCGTCAGTGAAGTAGCCCTGCCCGGCGTGCGCTCTCCACTCGTCCGTGTTGATCCGGCCCATCGTCCCGAGCAGGTGCGCGGCCAGAGACCCCTTCGGATACCAGCGGACGGGTTCCGGCTGGGTGCTGACTCCGGGTAGGAACGGCTTGTTTTCCTCGATCTGGGTCACGGTCGCCATTGGAACATCCAGTGCGATCCGCAGAGGATCGTAGGGGTTCTGCTGGGCATCGAGGATGGTCTGCTTGATCTCGTCCGGCGTCACATGCATCAGGGCGGACAGGCGTGCCAGCACGACCGGGTCCTTGGCGACGGCCGGGGTGGCATAGAGGGCGAGCCGGGGGCGGTTGGCGGCGAGCAGAACGCCGTGACGGTCCACGATCGCCCCGCGCGGGGCACGCACGGGGATGCGCCGGTGCTGATTGGAAGCAGCATCCTCGCGGAAGTCGTCGCCGCGGGCGATCTGCAGGTACCACAGCCGGGCGGCAAGGCCGAGGAACAGCAGGAGGATCAGGCCCCCGAACCCCCAGGCGCGCTGCGCCGCTGCCCGCTTGGTCTGCTGGCGGGAAGGGGGCGCGCGCCGGAGGTCGGGGGGCCGGAGGGATGGTTTCGGGGAGGTCAGCATAGCGTGGAAGTATTTACTGCTCCCCCGGCGGCGGCGGGTACATGCGGCTGTGGCGGAACGGCTGCTGCCCGCGTGGGTAACTCCGTGTCACCGTCTGCGGGTCCCACTTAGTCGCCAGCAGGCCGTCCTCGGGGTTGATCGTCACCGTGACGGTGTCCTCGGTCTTGGCCGCGCTGTCGTCATGGCGCCGGCGCCGCCGCGAGCGGGATGTGTCCGGCGCGGTGGCGTCAGGAGGGGTGGCCGAGTCGGTCGAAGGGTTCGCGTCGCCCGTCCCCGTGCCGCTGGCCGTCTTGGTGTATTGCGGCGACAGCGCGGTCGGTGCCGTCCCCGTCGTGAACGTCTCGGGGTGCGAGCCGGGCGCCCCGGTGGGCGCGATCAGGCTGGAATTGTCGTCCACGTTCACGGTCTCGGTGCCATCGCCGTTGTCGTGGGGCCGGCTGCGGCGAGCGCGCCGCGTCGTGCGGGGCGTGTCGGCTTGGGGTGTGTCGGAAGAAGAGTCTGACGAGTCCGCCTGCACCGCCGCCGCCGTGTCCGCGCTGGTGACGGCCTTGACGACTGGGGGCAGCTTGGCCTTCTCCCGCGCGAGTTCTCTGCCGCGCGCCGCTTTAAAGATCGGCAGGGCCTGGCCCATGAACTGCGCCCAGATCGGGGCGCAGACGGTGGAACCCCAGGCATTCCCCGCCATTTCCTGTCCGTAGGAGGGAACTGAAGTCCTCGATTTGTAGATCGGGTGGCCCGCCCAGACCGCGCAGACCAGGTCCGGGGTGTAGCCGACGAACCAGACGTCTTTGTGGCCCTGCGTCGTGCCGGTCTTGCCGCGCGCGTCTGGGGGCATCCCGCCCACCTTGTCCGCCGTGCCCTCGGTGACGACTGCGCGCAGCATGTCATCGAGCTGCGCGACCGTCTTCGGCTGGAGGATGTGCGTTTCAATGGCCGGCGGCACGTCTTCCACCACGTTGTCGTGGGTGTCGGTCAGCCGCGTCCAGGCGGACGGCTCCGGGTGGTTGCCGCCGGCGGGGAAGGTGGAATAAGCGCTCGCCATCTCGAGCGGCGTCACCGGGCTTGAGCCGAGGGCGAGCGAGGGGACTGGGTCGAGCGGCGAGTGGACACCCATCATACGCGCGTAACGGATCGCCGCCTGTGGCCCGATGAGCTGCAACACCCGGACGGCGGGGACATTGATGGAGTTCGCCATCGCGTCTTTGATGGTTCGGGGCCGGTCCGAGTAGCCGTTGTCGTCCTTGGGGTAGTAGGGGTCGTGCGCGGTCCCGAAGTTCCGGCG
>JANOOM010000151.1:0-11989 GCA_031421335.1 Armatimonadota bacterium | reverse complement strand
ACAGTGGTCGGCGTCTCATAGCTGCTCCTTTCGGGCGGGAACAGGCGCGGTGCCTTTCCCCACGGGGCTGAACCCCCGTGCTTTAGTGGTGCAACCCCCCGCCTTCGCGGGCGAAGATGTTTTGAGCAGTCTTTCTTCTGCCCGCGAAGGCGGGGAGTTATTTTTTTACAGCACGGGGGTTCAGCCCCGTGGGGGAAGGCCCCGCAACGGGGTCGAAGAATAAGCCGCTGAGAGCGGAGTTGGTCCAGTGGCTGGTGGTGTTGACGCGGAAGATGACATGGCCTCGGACGTTCCACACGAGGTACGCGCCCTCGTTGTAGTCGTTCAAGTCACGCGTGTCCAGGACGGCCCCAGAAGCGGCGTCGAGGACCTGGATGTCCTCGCTGCGGCCGTTCTTGTCCCAGTCCAGGCCGTACAGAGAGACCTGGTGGGCGGTATCGCCGTTGAGGTTGCAGTCAATGTCGTAGGACGATTCGTTCGTGCCCCACTGGCCCGCGACGCGGTCCGCGCCGCCGCCTGCCTTCTGCGTGGCGCGCACGTCCGAAGTCGAGCTGGTCCAGGTGACAGCCCAGCCCGTCCGGGAAGCGGACCCGTAGGCGGGCTGGCGCGTCTCGTCACCGGCAATGGAGTAGCCGTCGGCCCCGTAGGCGCCTTTCCAGTTGCCCTGCGTCGTGCGGTCGGTGCGGACGAACAGGGCGGAGGGGCCGGGGACCTTGGTCGCGGTCATGCTGACGAGTTTCGGGGCACCGCTGTCCTGCACCCACTTCAGGGTGTGTACGCCCGCCGAAAGCGCTGCGGGGAGAGTGGTCTTGGTGAGAGAGACGCCGTTCTCGTCTTCCAGATGGAATGTGCCGCCGGCCGGACCGGCGACGCGGAACTTAAATTGGTAGCGCCCGCCCGCCGGGACCTGAACGGTGTAGGCGTGCGACCGTGCGCGGGGTGGCCCAGCATCGAAGTCAACGCCCCGCACCGTGCCGGGGAGAACGTGCGGGCCGTTGCGAGGGACACCGGCCAGGCCGCTGAGGTAGACGCGGCTGTAGTTCCACTCGTAGAACTTACCGTCGAAGGCCGAGGCCGGCAGTTCTTTGTTGACCGATCCGATCTGGTTGTGACCCCAGCCGGCGTCGAACAGGAAGTCCATGTTGATGGGTTCGTCGCCGGCCCGGTTGCCGTAGGTCCAGTAGTAGTTCGACCCGCTCTGGACTTTGATGCCGTCCACGAACATGGCGAACGCCCCGTCCTTCTTGTAGAGCCAGGTCCAGACATGGTACTGGGAAGCATCATACGATTTGATGCCCAATTTCTCCATCGCCGTCCCCCAGCCGCCGTAGTCCACAGTGTCTTTGGAGGGGAAGGCGACGGAGTTCGAGTGCCAGAACCGGCCGTCGTAGTTGGTGTTGCCGCCGCCGTTGTCGTAGCCGAAGCTCTCGACCAGGTCCTGCTCGGCCCCCTGCGCCTGGCCGTCCCACTTCCACTTGTTGCCCGCCGTCCAAATGGCGAACCAGAAGTAGGGCGGGGGATTGTAGCGCACGCGCGTCTCCCAGACGATGTCGCGGCCGAGTAGGGGGCCGGCCGTCAGCAGCCGCCACTTCGCCATGAACGAGCCGTTGCCGGTGTTGTGGTTACGGACCTGAACGGCGGTGACTTTGCCCAGCGGGACGAGGAGGGTCTTCATGGAGTCGGCCGTGAACCGGCGCACGGGGGGGCAGTCGGCGCCCTCGACCGGCTGGCCGTGGACGGCGTCGGCGTCATCGGGCGAAACAGTGTTGGAGCCATACTTGCCGCCGTTGTTGACGGTGCCGAATTGGTCATGGTAGAAGAAATTCGCGCTCATGTCGGCATAGTTCTTGATGGTGCCGTTCGTGCCGAAGTGCCAATTCTTGACCAGCACCATACCCGGCCCGCCGATGCCGAAGGACGGGGCCGGGCCGCGAGCGGGGTCGCTGAGGGTGCCACCACCGACGGTCTCGGGCGTTTTCGGCTGCGCCGGCTGCGCGAGAGCCTGCGGGACGAGGAGGGCGGCCCCGAGGAGAAACGGGGCGAGGGCGGCAGTGCTGAGTTTCATGGTGTGGGCGTGTCTTTCTTTGACGTCTCTGTCGTTCGGGGGAGCGCGTCACTCCCCCTCGCCGTGCGCGCCGCTATGGGCCAGGAACCAGTCCTGGGCGCTGAAGGGGGCCGCGCCTGGGGCAGGCTGGAGGCGCAGGTAGGTGCCGTCGGACTGGAGTTCGTGGGCGCCGACGGTGTCGCGCAGATAGACCTCCAGGATGTCGTCCCGGATGTGTCCTTTCAGCGCCTTGTCTTCGACCGGGAACAGGACCTCGACGCGGCGGTCGAGGTTGCGGCGCATCAAGTCGGCGCTGCCGCAGTAGACCTGGAAGCGGCCGGCGTTGTGGAAGTAATACACGCGCGAGTGTTCCAAGAACCGCCCGATGACGCTGACGACGCGGATGTTCTCCGAAACGCCCGGCACGCCGGGGCGCAGGCAGCAGACGCCGCGCACGATCAGGTCAATGCGGACGCCGGCCTGGGCGGCGGCGTAGAGGGCGCGGATGAGCAGGGTGTCGCTCAGGGTGTTGGTCTTCAAGATCAGCCGGGCGGGCTTGCCGCGCCTGGCCCACTCGGCCTCGCGGGCGATCATTTGCAGCAGGCGCTCGCGCATGTTGACCGGCGCGACCAGAAGCTTGCGGTACGAGCGCTGGCGCGAATAGCCGGTCAGGTGGTTGAACAGCTCGGAAACGTCGGCGGCGATGTCGGGGCGGGCGGTGAATAGGGACAAATCGGTGTAGATGCGGGCGGTGATCGGGTTATAATTGCCCGTGCCGAGGTGGACATAGCGGCGCAGGGCGCCGCCCTGCTCCTTGCGGACCACTAGGGCGACCTTGCAGTGCGTCTTGAGTCCGACCAGCCCATAGACGACGTGGACGCCGGACTCTTCCAGGGCCTTGGCCCACTCGATATTGCTTTCCTCATCGAAACGGGCCTTCAGCTCGACCAGAACGGCGACCTGGGTGTCGTCGTCACGGGCGGCGGCCAGCGATTTGACGATGGGGGAATTGGAGCCGACCCGGTACAAAGTCTGCTTGACGGCCAAAACGCCGGGATCGGTGGAGCCGACCTTGATGAAGTCCACGATGGGGCCGAACGAGTCGTAGGGATGGTGCAGCAAAAGGTCCTGTTCGCCGATGATGTCGAGGATGGAGGCGTTCTTGTCGGCGAGCGGCGCGGGCGTCGCGGGCAGCAGGGGCGGGTCCTTGAGGTCGGGGCGGTCCAGCTTCCAGATCTGCATCAGGTCGGATAGGCCCAGCGGGCCGGGCACGGCGTAGACGTCGGCGGGGTCTACCAGCAGGTTCTCGACCAGCAGCTCGCGCAGGCGCGGCGGCATGGCGAGCGTGACTTCGAGGCGGGCGACGTCGCCGAACTGGCGGCGCCGCAGGCCCTGCTCGACGGTCTGGAGAAGGTCGGCGGCCTCATCCTCCTGGATCTCGAGGTCCGCGTCTCGCGTCACGCGGAACGGGTAGCTTTCGAGTACCTGGAGTCCGGGAAACAGCGACCCCATGTTGGCGGCGATGACCTGCTCCAGCCAGACGAACCGGCGGGCCGGACTGCCCTCGTCCAGCGGTAGGGGGACGAAGCGGGGCAGGACGCCGGGGACCTTCATGCGGGCGAACTTCTCGCCGAGTTCGGGGTCGCGCACGACGACGGCGAGGTTGAGGCTGAGATTTGAGATGTGTGGAAAGGGGTGGCCCGGCCCCAGGGCGAGCGGGGTCAGGACGGGAAACACGTCGCGTTCGAAGTAGGCGCGCAGGGCGCGCTGCTGGGGCTTGGACAGGGTGGAATACTCGTGGATCTCGATCCCAGCGGCTTTGAGTTTGGGCCGCAGGCCATCCTGGAACAGGCTGGCGGCGTCGGCGAGCATCGGGCCGACGCGGGCGCGCAGGCGCGTGAGCTGCTCGGCTGAGGTCATGCCGTCAGGCGAAACGTCGGTCATGGCCGCCGCCACCTGCTGCTGCAAGCCGGAAACGCGGACCATGTAATACTCGTCGAGGTTTGCATGGCTGATGGCGACGAACTTAACCCGCTCCAGCAGGGGCTGGGCCGGGTCCCGCGCTTCCCCCAGCACGCGCCCGTTGAAGAGCAGCCACGACAGCTCGCGGTTCAAGTACAGGGCCGGGTCGGTCAGCGCGGGCGCGTGTTCGGCGGGCATGGGGGCATCGGGGTCCGGGTCGGGCATAGTGCAAAGGTCCTCACAGAGAGGTTCACTTTTCCGCCGCGATAATCCTGCTGCTTTGGCCCGCTCAGACAGGAAGGCGGGCGTCCGGCGTCGAATCCGTGTCCATGCTCGCACTGCCCGGTCTCATCGCCAATGCCATCAACCCGCTTTTCGTGCTCCTGATCCTGTCGGCCCCGTTCGTGACTCCCCGGCGCCCCACCTTCTGGGACTACTGGGGGCGCTGCGTGCTGGGGGTCGGCCTGGCCGTGCTCCTGGCCGAGAGCGGCAAGTGGTGGGGGGTGTGGCCGGGCCACGCGGGCTTCCCCAGTGGGCACGAGACGTTCTGCCTGGCCGCCATGACGTGCCTGGCTGCGCGGGACTTGCGCTGGCTGGTCTTGGGCCTGCCGCTGTCCCTAGTGATGGCCTGGGCGCTGGTGGCAGCCCGGTTCCACACACCGATTGACGTGGCCGGCGCCCTGCTGACCGGGCCGGGTCCGGCCCTGCTGTGTCAGTGGTACGGCCTCCGATCCCGGCATGGAACCCCATAAGGCGGGGACAGGGCCCCGCCCCCACACAGAGGGGTCACGTAGGGGCAGGCCCCCGTGCCTGCCCTTCTTCTCCCGGTCTTCTCCCGGTCTTCTCCCGGTCTTCTCCCGGTCTTCTCCCGGTCTTCCCTCTGTACGCCGCCCTCTGTACGACGCCCTCTGTACGACGCCCTCTGTACGCAATCGCCCTGACAGTGGTAATGCTATTCTTGCTGTAAATCATGGTATGTGGTAGAATGATCCCATGCAAGCCCTAGATCTGTCGGAGAGTCAGAAGCGCACGCGGCGGAACACTCGCCCATATGTCGTGGGCGCGGCGACCACGCTCTTTGTGCTTCTCCTTGGCGCCTCCTGGCTGACAGAGCCGCATCCCGTCCAGGGGGAGCAGGGGAGCGGCGCACGGCCAGCCGCGGCTCCGAGCGACGCCTCGGCGCGACGGTTCGCGCGCGACGTTTGGCCCCTCCTGACGCGTCCGGACGCAAGCTGCGTCGCGTGTCACACAAAGGCCAATCCTTCCCAGCTCCACTTCCCCGCCGACGCACAGAGCAGCTACCGTCAGCTTCTCTCCGAAGGCAGACTGGATCTGCACAGCCCGTCTTCGCTTCTGGCGCACATCTCCGCCACCGACCCCGGACAGCGGATGCCGCCGGTCGGAATGCCGGCCTGGTCGGAGGCGGACAAAACGCGCCTGCGAGAGTTCATGGCGGCGCTCGACCAGACCGCCGCGACTGACGTGCGCGGGCCGCGCCCGGATGAGCAGTTCCCGCCCGCCCTGCTGCTGCCGTACTCCGGGCCGAAGCGGGTTGCGGGCCAGGACAACTCACTTTTGAGCTACTACCAGCTGCGCCACAAGATCGCGACGCTGTTCGGCGACGACTGGCGGCGGGGCGACCGCGACCAGTACCTGGAAAACCTGGCACAGCTCGGCGGGGCCGACTTCGTGACGCGCTTTGACGAGTCCGCGCGCCCGACGCCTTCATACCTGTCGGCGGTCGGCGCGCTGGCGGCGGACGCTTCTTCCCGCGCCTTTCTGGACAAGTCCGGCCCGTTCACGGGCAGGCCGGAGGCGATGCCGCTCCCCGGCCCTGGTCCGGCCCGGCCTGTCCGCGACCAGATCACGCGGCTGTACGAGCGCCTCCTGTTCCGCCCACCCGGCCCTGACGAGGTAAGTCGTGCGGAAACGTTCCTGCGCTCCGTAGCCGCCCAGGCGGTTCGCGCCAAGAGGGGTGGCCCCCTGATGTTCCAGGTCATCGTCAGCGGCTCCGACGGTCAGGAAACGATTCAGCAGGCGGAGGTTTCCACGCTGCCGCGGACGGCGGGGGTCAGCACGCTCTTCGTGAACGAGAACGCCCCGGTAGGCGCGGAGGCGACGCTGGGCGTCTGGTCACTGAAGCCTGGCGGTGCGGCACAAAGGCTCGTCCTCTCGAACGGCGGCACGTCCGGCAAAGTTACCTTCCGCTCCGTGATCCTGCGCGGCCCGCTGCCGGGAAAGGCCGAGACGATCATCGGGTCCGACGCGCCGGAAGTGATTGTGGACGGGGCTTGGAACGCCTTCGGCGACCACGCGAGGGATGGCTATAGCGACGGGGACGACAACAAAGGCCAGAGCCGGCTGACCGTGCCGCTGCGCGCCCCGGCCGCGGGGCGGTACGAGGTCGTGTTCACTTGGCGCAAGAACGGGGCCGGGGTCAACTCGGAGGCGGTTCCCGTGACCCTCTACATACCGGGGCAGAACCGGCTCACCCTCCCGCCCGCGCCCCCCACCCCGCCGCGAGGCGAGGCGCACTATCTCCTGGATCAGACGGTGGACAACGTCTCCTACTTCGACCTGAAGACCGCGTTCGGGTTTGACCCGCACCAGCCCAAGAGCGGGGTCGAGATCAGCAACAAGGCGACGCGGAAACGTGTCGTCGCCGACGCCGTTTCCTACATCCCAGTGGCGTCTGCTGGCGACGTGCCGGCCCTGACCGTGCGCGCCGACGACGCCCTCGGCCACGAGCACTGGCCGGTCTTCAAACCGGGCGACTTCACGCCCTACAACACGATCGGGCCGGACCTGCGCTCGGACGCGAACGCGCACAAGGGTGAGTTGAGTCTGCTGTTCGTGCCGGGCACGGCCTTGCCTGCCACTGATTACTACCACCTGCGCGTGACTTATCCCGGCCATGTGGACAACGAGACGCAGGTCCCGATCACCGTGTACGCCGCACGTTCCTCGCCCATCGTGCGCCTCCGCGCCCCCGCCGAGGCGCCGGTCGGGTCGAAGATCACGCTGGACGCCTCAGCCTCCTACAACGTCCAGCACTCCCCGCTGCGCTTCGCCTGGTCGCAGATCGGCGGGCCACGCGCCCTGCTCTCCGCGCCGAATGCCCCGACCCTGACGGCACAGGTGGCCGAGGAGGGCGCCCCGCAGATCGCCTGGGAAGGGCTGTGCCGCGCCCTGATCCTCCACCCGGACTTCCTGTTCACGCGGCCTCGGACACTCTCGGCGACCCGCGACCCGGCCACGCGCCGGCGGCTCCAACTCGTGAAGCTGGCCCAGGACCTCGTGGGACGGCCTCCCACCGTGGGCGAGGTGTCGTGCCTGGACGGGGGCGTATCCCTCTCCGTCCTGGCCGACACTTACCTGGCCTCGCCGGAGTTCGAGAGCTTCTACGGACGCCGCGTGCGCCTCTACTTGGAAAGCCACGGAACGCCCACGCAGGATGAGCCGGCGCGCTTGTGGCGCTACCTGCTGCACACGGGGCGGCCCTACACGGAGCTGATGACCGCCGATTACACGATCACGCCGGACGGACGCAAGACGGCCCGCCCCTCCTACTGCGGCCATTCGGGCGTCCTGACCATGCCCGGCTTCATCGAGGGCAAGCCGGGCCTGCCACACTTCAACTATGCCGCCCAGGTCTGCGAGAAGTTCCTGGGCTACGTCTTCGAGGTGACGCCGGAAGTGGTCAAGGCGCGCGGGACATTGACGGCTGCTTCCACCGTGGACCCGAAATCTATCTGCTACTCGTGCCACCAAGTCCTGACCCCTCTGGCCTATCAGCGGACGCGCTGGACCGACGACGGCAAGTACAAAGACAAGGACGATAAGGGCAACGCGGTCGACGACTCCGACCGCCATGCCGTCGCCTCCTACCCCTTCAAAGGCGCGGGCCTGGAGGCGTTCGCGCTGGCCGCACAGCGCAAGGAGAGGTTCCACCGGGCCATCATCCAGACGCACTTCGTCTGGTTCTTCGGGCGCCCCTTGCGCTACGATGCCGACGAGCGCAGGCTCTACAAGCACCTGTGGGACAGCGTCCACCAGACCCACTTCGCCTTGAAGCCGCTCGTCCGCGCCATCGTGACCAGCCCAGAGTATTTAGGGGACGGGGCCGCTGCTGCGCCCAGCAGGCTGCGGCTGGCGCGGAGGTAGGGATGGGGGCAAATACGGACCATGCCATGAATGGCACGGCGAATCGTCGCGGACGCCAAGAAGTGCCGCTTCGCGGCACTCGGAATAGCTCTTGCCCTATCTTAATCCTAATCCCCGCGAAGCGTGGGATTTTCGGCGTCCGCGCCGGATAGCCGTGCCATTCATGGCATGGTCCCTGTTCTCCGCTTTTGTGCCCTCGCAAAGAAACAACCGATTATGAAACCGTTCACACAGCCCTGCGACATCAACCATGAGAGCGTCCGCCTGGGGCCACCGCCGCCCGAAACGCAGAACCCGGCGGCGGGGAGCCGGCGGCGGTTCCTCGGGCGGTCGGCCCGGCAGGTGGTCGGGGCGCTGACCTGCGCCGATTTCCTCGGGTATTTTCTCACTCACGGGCTTCCCGCTTACGGCGCCACGCACGAGGGACGGCTGCGGGACAAGATCGCCGAGGCCGACCGGCCGCACTATTTGATCTACTGGTTCATGGAGGGCGGCTGGGAGAGCTACGACATGTTCTCGCCCGTGGAGACGCCGAATAACGTCCTGATGCGGCTGGATGACCCCTCCAAGGAGCGCTACCGCGTGCTGCACTGGGGGGAGCCGGGGTATCAGATCCAGACGCACGGCAACATCCGCTACGGGTACTTGGCCGAGAAGGGCAAAGACCTGTTCCCGGACATGGCGGTGCTGTCCAGTATGGCGACGGGCGACTTTCACTCCGGGGACCGGCTCCGGGCACACATGGGATCGTATGACTTCGAGGCTTCCGCCGACCGGGAGGACGACGAGCGCTCGGTGATGCAAGCCTTCTGCGAGGTCTACGGGCAGCCCTACGTCCTGCCCCATGTCTCGTGGCACTACTGGCTCTCCGACGGCGAGCTGAACGAGGTGCAGTACACGGGCCGCAAGGGCTACTACACCGGCCTAGGGCCGCCGCAGGCGAACACCGTCTATGGCGGGACGCCGGCGAACCTGCGCCAGATGCTGGCCCGCTTACAGGCATCGTCCGGCGACCCCGTGAACCTCCAGATCGAGTCGTTCCTGGGCGACGTCCACCAGCACATCCGCTCGGATGCTTCCCTGGATGTCGTCAAGAGCTATGACTCGGCGCGCGAGATGTTCCTCCGCATGACGCGGGCGGGGCGCACCCTTGATTCCGCGCAGGTCGGGCGGCTGTTCACCGACCCCGCCCTGCGCTCTAAGTTCGCCGTGTCGCCCCAGGATGAGATGATCTCCTACAACAGCATCAACGGCAACAAGGCGCGCTCGAAGTTCTCGCCCAAGACGAACGTCCAGGCCATGATGACATTCGAGATGCTCCGTGCGGGGATGGGCTGCGGCTACTGGATCGAGACGCGTGACATCCGCAAGTTCGACAGCCATTTCAACCGAAGCTCCCTGTGGGACGGCCCGAAACGGACACCACACGGTCAGCCGGACCAGACCCAGATGATGAACGAGGACCTGTGGGCGCCTCTGCACGCGCTCGTGGACTCGCTGAAGACGACGCAGTATAAGAACAGCGGCACCAGCCTCTTTGATCACACGAACATCGTGATTACGTCCGAGTTCGGGCGGACGATCCACGGTGACGTGGACGCCATCAAGGCGATGAAGATCACGGACGCCGAGAAGCAGCAGATGATTGACGGTCAGGACATCTCCCAGCACTGGAAAGTGACCTCGGCGGCTTTCCTCGGCGGCTCAGTGAAGGGCAACACCCAGTACGGCCTGATTGGCCAGAAGAACCTGCTCCCCATCCCGCTGATGCCCGACGGCAGCCTCGACCTGGCTTTCGATCCGGCGACGGGAGAACTCAAAGCAGGCGCGCGGCAGAGTACGCTCTCGTCGATACCCGATCATGGTGACGTGTATGCCACGGCCCTGCACCTCTCCGGCATCAACCCGCGGGGGCGCGGCCGGAACCAGCGCGGCCCTCTGCGCTTCATTAAACGCGCCTGATCGGCCCCATTCCGGTCCTCCGCACCGGTTGACAGCACGCGGAGAATTGGGTACAATACGGCGGAAAGAGAAATGCGAGCGTAGTTCAGTTGGTTAGAACGCCAGTTTGTGGCACTGGAGGCCGTGGGTTCAAGTCCCATCGTTCGCCCTTTCCCCTTCCCTCGGAGTCGTCGATCGGCCCGGCCGCTGTCAACAGCGGCCGGGCCGTTTTTCGTCCAGACGAGTCACTTCAGCCGCAGATAGTCTATCCCCTTCACCCCATACTCCAGCTCCGCGCTGCGCGCGAGCACGAGGGCGGCCGTTCGGTCGGCGGCCCTGCCGAAGACCGGCCTCGGCTGGTAGTCGTTCCGCAGAATGCCCGCCGCCCGCGCCTGGCTGGACGTGGTCCGGCACGGGACGATTGAAGCCGGCAGCGCGGTCGTCTTCCCGCCTTTGGTGCGGAACCGCAACCGCAGGAGGAAGGTCTCGGGGTGGCGGGCGAGGGAGTTTCCGCCGAAGGCGAAGTTACCCAGGCTGTAGGCGATGTACCGGCCCCGGTAACGCTCGATGCCCTGCACGACATGGGGGTGGTGTCCGACCTCCGCGTCCGCGCCCGCATCAATGAACTTCCTGCCTAAAGCCTGCTGCCAGCGACGGGGGACGGCGTCAAGCTCGCTGCCCCAGTGCATCACCACGATCACGATGTTGCCGGGCTTTTTGCAATGCCGGATCTCGCCGAGGACCCGCTCGGGCGCCCGGCCGATCTGCGTGGTGTTCTCGCCGACCACCGTGCAGTCGCCGATGAGGACGGTCTCGACGCCCTGGAGATGCGTGACGTAGGGCCTGTTCTGGTAGAACACCGGAACGCGCGCCCTGCCGAAGTTCGCGGCGGTGTCGTCGAATCCGGCCTGGAGGTAGTCGTGCGAGTGATTGTTCGCCAGTCCGACGGCCTCCACTGACCCGGCCGGGAAAATAGAAGCATACCGGGCCGGCCCCTTGAACTTCCACTGCTTATCGGCGGTCGGGACGGCATTTGTCAGTGTGCATTCGAAGTTGACGGCGGAAAGGTCGTCGTTCAGTAGAAACCGAACTCCTGGGGCAGAAAGCCGAGGTGCGGCCAGAGCCGGTCCGGGCGCTTCAGGACGTCGGTCCCGTCCAGCAGGACGCCACCTGAGGTCGCTTCGAGCAGGCCAGCCAGGATTCGCATGAGCGTGCTTTTCCCGGCCCCGTTCGGGCCGAGCAGTCCGAACATGCCCGGCGGGATTTCCAGGCTGACGCCGTGGAGCGCGGCCACGGGGCCGGGGTAGACTTTCACGAGGTCGCGGATACTGAGCACTTATGGGGGATCTTTCCTTGGCGTCAGGCTCAGGCGCGCGCCTTCTTGTAGATGCTCACGACCAGCCACACGACCGCCAGCACCAGCACGATCGTGATCAGCAGGTGCAAAAAGTCGAACTGGCCCGGATAGTAAGACCCGCCCGAGTAGATCGGCCGCCCGTAGTAAAAGGCGGGGTAAAACGGCGTGTACATGTACCACATCGGGTGCGCCCAGCCGTAAGAGTAGTCGGAGTAGCCGCCGTAATAGTGCGCGCTGCCCGAGTAGCCGCCGTAGGACATGGGCCGGCTCGCCACCGGCGTGCGCGAGCTGAAAGAGGAAACGTGGCTGGCCTGCCCCGCCCCGCGCGAGCCGCCGAACGCCCCAGAACGCCCGAACGACCCGCCGGTCGAGCGCGAGCCGCCCCCGAACGATCCGCCGCTCGATCGGCCCCCGCCCCCAAAGCTGCCGCCCCCGCCCCCGAACGATCCGCCCCCGCCGAAGGAGCTGTGGCCGCCCCCAAAGGACCCGCCGCCGTGTCCGCCGCCGCCGCCCCCGCCCCC
>JANOOM010000150.1:0-1560 GCA_031421335.1 Armatimonadota bacterium | reverse complement strand
CCTACGGCAACGGCAGCATTTTCGAGATCGCGAAGGGCAGCGGCACTGTCACGATCCTAGCCTCATTCAATGGCACCAACGGCTACAGTCCGGTGGGCGGCATCACTTTAGACGGTGACGGCAACATGTTCGGGACGACGCAGCTCGGCGGCGCATTCAACAAGGGCACGATCTTCGAGTTTGCCAAGGGCGGCACGGCGATCACGGCGCTGGCCTCCTTCACCATGGACACCAACTACACTCAAGCCGGTGTCACACTCGACAGTGCCGGGAACATCTTCGGAACCACCCCCTATGGCGGCCCGTCCGGTTTAGGGACCGTGTATGAACTTGTCAAAGGCGGCAGCGCCATCACGACCTTGGCCTCATTCGACGGGGCTAACGGCGGAGGCCCCTTCGCGCAGGTCACTCTTGATGGCAGAGGCAATCTCTATGGAACGACTATCCGAGGCGGCACATACGGCGGCGGCACCGTCTTCGGCATCCCCGGCGTCGGCACGCCCGCCGTGCCGGAAGCCTCCTCGGTGATCTCCCTCGGCCTGCTGCTGGGCCTGGGCGGGGTGTGCCTGCTGGTCCGCAAGCGCACCAAACCTGCCGCGTAAGCATTCGCGGGGCTGCAATCCCATTTGCTGGGAGTTCAGGTTAACCGGCGGAACGGACGGGAATGTCATAGGCATGAACGTCCCTGAACTGTTTGAGCGCAGCCCTGCGAATCCGATCCTGCAAGCGGGCAATATGCCCTTTCCCTGCAAGGCCGTCTGCAACCCCGCCGCCTGCCTCGTGGGCGGCGAGACGGTGTTGCTCCTGCGGGTCGTAGACAACGAGGACTGTTCCCATCTGCTCGTCGCCCGCTCGAAAGACGGCGTCAGCAAGTGGCGGATCGAAGACACGCCGCTGCTGTCGCCGCGGCAGGGGGCGGGCTGGTACGAGGCGCTGGGCTGTGAAGACCCGCGCATCACCTATCTCGCGGACGAAGACCTCTACGTCATCGCCTACATCGGCGTCTCCAGTCAGGGGGCGGGCGTGTGCCTGGCGACGACGAAGGACTTCGGGAGCGTCTCACGGATGGGTCTGGTCATCCATCCTTACAACAAGGATGCCGCCCTGTTCCCGCGCAAGATCGGCGGACAGTATTTGCTGCTGCATCGGCCCACGGCGGGACCCCTGGAGAACATCTGGATGTCGGAGGGTGAGGACTTGAAGCATTGGGGTGGCCCGGTCTGCATCCTGGAAGAAGACCAGCAGCCCGGCTGGGACAGCGGCAAGGTGGGGACGGGGCCGACCCCGATCGAGACTCCAGATGGGTGGCTGCTGATCTTCCACGGGGTCCAACTGGAAACGATGGGGTGGCTGTACCGGGTCGGGATGGCATTGCTGGACTTGGACGACCCGAGCAAAATCATCGCCAAAGCGCACAACTGGGTGTTCGGACCGACGGAGCCTTACGAGCTGCGCGGCGAGAAACCGGGCATCGTCTTCCCCACCGGCGCGGTGGTCCAGGACGGCACCCTGCGCTTGTACTACGGGGCGGCAGATACGACCGTGGCCGTCGCGAGTGCC
>JANOOM010000149.1:0-7402 GCA_031421335.1 Armatimonadota bacterium | reverse complement strand
CCCCACGCGGCCCGGCTGCCCCACGCGGCCCGGTCCGCCTCTGTGATCGCACTCCCCCAGGCCGCCCGATCCGCCGAGGTCAGCGCACTGCCCCACGCGGCGCGGTCGGCATCCGTGGCCGTGCTGCCCCAGGCCGCCCGGCTGCCCCAGGCCGCCCGGTCGGCGGCGATGGCGTCGGTGCCCCAGATGGCATGGGTGCCCCAGATGGCGTGGTCCATGAACACCGAGACGCTGCCGTCGGCGTTGGTGGTGGTGCCCCAGATGGCGTGGTCAGCTCCGATGGAGCTTCCCCAAGCGGCGCGCAGGTCGGTGACTCCGGTGCCCCACAGGCCCGAACCCCAGGCGACCCGGCTGCCCCAAGCGGCCCGGCTGCCCCAGGCAGCGCGGTTCATGACCAGCGAGACGGTGCCGTCGTCGTTGACCATCAGGGCGGGGCTGATCGCGGGCAAGCTCGCCGTGACGGTGCTTGCGAGCGCGGCGGGGACGTTGAGGTAGCCCGCCCCGTAGGTGAGCGCGTCGCCCACTCCGTCGCTCGTGGCCCACTTGTCGGCGGCAAGCATCAGGCGGGCCTTGATGGTGTCCGGCGAGAGGTTCGGGTTGGCTTGCAGCATCAGGGCGGCGGCCCCAGCCACGACCGGCGCGGCCATGCTCGTCCCCGACAGCCGGAAGTAGTCCTTGGAGATCGGGTCGTCTTTCTTGACGGTCTGGTACACCGACTGGGCGATGGTGTTGGTGCCGCCGGCGAAGTCATCCAGCATGCTGTCGTTGGAAGACAGCGAGATGACCTTGTTGCCGGGCGCGACGAGGTCGGGCTTGAGGATCAGGTCCACCCGGCTCGGGCCGCGGCTGGAGTAGGTGGCGATCTTGTCGTGGGCGCGGATTGTGTCGGCCGTGCCGTCGGCGTTCAGGGCGCGCTTGGCGGCCCCGACGGTGATGATGTAGGGGTCGTTGGCGGGCGACTGGATGGAGCCGTAGGCCGTCCCCCAGCCCTCGTTTGAGGCGCCGGCGAGATTGACGGCGCCGACGCGGCCCTCATTGCCCGCCGCGCAGACGACCACGATGCCTGCTTTGTAAACGGCCTCGACGGCCTGGCACAGGGGGTCGGTCGTGTAGCTCTCGCCGATCGGGTGGCCGAGCGAGAGGTTGACCACGCGGATGGGCGCGCTCGGGTTGTCGTTCTGGTGGGCGACGACCCACTGGAGGCCGGAAACGACGGTGGAGACGTCGGCCTGCCCGTTCTCGTCGAGGACGCGGACGTTGACCAGGTTCGCCTGCGGCGCGATGCCGTAGAACGTGAGGAAGCACTTCTTGGAGCTGGACGCCTGCCCATTGCCGCCGATGATGCCGGCGATATGGGTCCCGTGTCCGCACGGGTCGTCCGTGGGAAGGCCCTTCGTCGTCGGAGTGGTGACGAAGCTCACGCTCCCCAGGATGCGCGGGCCTCTGGTCGGCTCGGCCTGTCCCGCCACCGCGTTTGCGGAGGCGAGGTCCTTGCTCCTCAGGGAGATGCCGCTGTCCACGACGGCGACGGTGACTCCCTGCCCGGTGAGCAGGTACTGGCTGCCGTCGGGGCCGGCGGCGTATGCCCCGGCGGCCTCACTAGAGGCGACGGTGAAGTCGTCGCTCTTGCGGACCATGCCGTCCAGAGACAAGCGGGTGACGAACGGCAGGGCGGCGATCTGGGCGAGGTGGCGGGAGGGGACGCGGGCGGCGACCGACCCGATGAGCGGCAGGCGGCGCGTCACGTCGGCGCCCAAAGCGCGCAGGCGCAGCTCCTGGGTGGGGGTCAAGGTGCCCGCCGTTTTGAGGATGACGGAGGACCAGCCGAGCACGGGCCGTGCAGCCAGGGTGCGGGCGACGGACCGGTCGGCCTTGGCCGAGGCGGGCGCGCTGACCGCCGGGGCGGCGCCTGCCGCGCCGGCGAGCATGGAGGCCACGAGTGCGGAGGTCAGGATGGAGGAAAGGATGGAGGAAAGGAGAGCGGGCGCGTGCCGGGCGGATTGCCGGCGAGCGGTGCTGCGTGAGGCGTCTCGAGTCATGTGTAGTTCTTTCCCTCGGAATCGCGCAGTCGGTGACCCGGCGGCCATCCCCCGATCTTGCTGAGGGAGAAGGCCCGTGGCTTTGCGTCGCTGCGTTTCCGCAGCTTTGCTTTTGTCAATCGCGAAGGATCGTTGATGTGGCCCTGTCAGCCCGACGAGAGGATATCGCCCTTGCGGCAGCCCGGCTGTCTTCAGAGCGTCTGCTCAGTGTGCGAAGACCCGCTGGCTTTGCGTCCCGGCCTCGCGGCCGGTTTGCCCTTGTCGGGGGCGAAGGAACCATCAGTTTAGATTATAACACAGGTGGCAAGAAGCGCAACAATAAATAAATCAGAAACAGGGGGGCGTGCAGAAAAAAGATTGGGCGGGAGGAGAAATACGGGGGAAACGTGGGGAACGGGTGGGACAGGACGGCGTGAAGCGCCCTTCACGCCGCGCGCGGCAGGCCGAATTCCGGCCCCAGGTGCAGCCGGTCGGGGTCGGCGAGCTTGCCCAGCTTGCACTCGGTCTTTTCGCGGTACATGTTAGCGTCGGCGGCGGCGATCAGCCCGGTGAAGTCGGTGCCGTCGGCGGGGAAGCAGCCCGACCCGATAGAGACGCCCAGGCGCAGGGCGCCCAGGCGGGGATGGAGCAGGCCCGGATCGTAGCCCTCGACGGCCGACCGGATGCGCGCGGCCAGGGCGGCGGCTTCAGAAGAGCCGCCGCCGTGGACGTAGACCAGGAACTCGTCGCCGCCGTAGCGGGCCACGGTGTCCTCGGCCCGCACTGCGGCGAGGAACAGCGCGCCGAGGTCGCGCAGCACCTGGTCCCCCTTCTGGTGGCCGAAGTTGTCGTTGATCGGCTTGAAGCTGTCCAAGTCCAGGCACAGCAGTGCGAACGGCTGCCCGTCCGCGCAGCGCTCCTCGACGTGCTGGCGGATGTGGCGGATGTTGTGCAGGCCGGTCAGCGGGTCGGTCTCGGCGTGCGAGCGCGTCCGATCGAACAGCATACCATTATACAGAGCCGTCGCCGCCCGCTCGGCGATGGTCTCCAAAAGCTGCTTGTCGTGCGCGCTGAAGGCGTCCGGCTGTGGGTGGTACAGGTTGACCGTCCCCAGCACCTCTCCTTGATGCACGATGGGCACGATCAGGGCCGTCTGGAGGGCGGTCCAGGGGGCCGACTGTGAGGCGGTCAGCAGCAGGTCGTCAGCGTCGTACCCGCCCAGATAAGTGGCCCGGCCCGAGGCGACCTGCAGCGACGTGCTGGCCGGCCCCAGGGTATGCGCGCCGGTGAAATAGTCCCGGTTGACGCCCACGGCCGCCCGCGCGCTCATCCCCCCGGCAAGCCCCAGCCCGTCCGGGTCGCGCATCAGGAATAGGGCGGCCGTGCCCGGCAGGATTGCTTCCAGCTTGTGGCTCAGGATCTCCAGAGTCTCTTCCAGCCCCAAAGACGACGACAGCGTCTGCACGACCTCATACAAGGCCCACAGCTCCGACGATGCCCGGTGGATGGCGCGCGCTGCCGATGCGGTGGGACTGCCCGGACCCTTGGCGTGCGTCTCGACGACCACCAGTGGCCCATCGCCCTCGCGCGCCATTTCTTCGACCACGCTTGTGATGATCTCCAGGAAAGCGTCGGCGACAATCGGGTCGAAGTGCGTCCCCCGATCCTTGGTGATGACCTCGCAGGCCCGCTCGTGCGTCCAGGCACTCCGGTAGGACCGCGAGGACGTCAGGGCGTCGTAGACGTCGGCGACGGCCAAAATGCGCGCCGTCCGCGGGATGTCCTCCCCCTTCAAGCCGTCCGGGTAGCCTGTCCCGTCCCACTTCTCGTGGTGCGAACGGACGACCGGCAGGACCGGCGCGGGGAACTGGACCGGGTGCAGGATGTCCGCCCCGATCTGCGGGTGCTCCTTGATCTTGGCGAACTCCTCATCGGTCAGCCGCCCCGGCTTCAGCAGGACATATTCGGGGACGCCCAGCTTGCCGATATCGTGCAGCAGCGCGCCCGTGTTGATCGCTTCGAGTTCAAGCCCTGTGATGCCCATGTGGTGGGCCGTCGCCACCGCGTAGCGCCGGACGCGCAGGATGTGCTGGTGGGTGTACTGGTCCTTGGCGTCAATGGCGAGTGCCAGACTCTCGATGGTCGCGAGGTACAGGTCGGCCAGGTGCTCCTTGCCCAGCTTCAGCTCCTCGATGTGCTGCTGGTTCTCCTCCGTCCGCGCCGCCGCCGTGGCATAGTTCTGGAACACGACCCAGCCGAGTGGGGCCAGCAGCAGCAGCACAAAGCCGATTTGGCTGGAGAACAGCAGGATCGCGAGGGTACTGATGCAGCCGCCCGCGAAGTACGAGGGCGCCGTCCAGACGAACGTCTTGCGCCACAATTCCAGCGGCCTCTGCCCCGTACACAGCGCGACGATGACGGCGACGCCACCCGTGTTGAGCAGAAAATAGGTCAGGCTGAAGCCCGCCACGGCCGGGTAAGTGCCCGGATTCCGCAGGGCCAGCGAGTGGTGATTCAGCCACAAGAAGACCAGCCCCGCCGTCCACGACTCGATCACCGCCGTGGACACGTTGAACAAGAGCTGGTGGACTGGCTGGCGCCGCGACAGCGGGAACAGGCTGTGAGAAAGGGACCCGAACGCCCCCACCAGGACGGCCGCCGCCGGCCCGAAGCGCAGCAGGGCCGTACACGTCAGCACATACCCCAGCGACAGCGAGACGTGGTCCTCGGCGCTGTGGTGGCGCATCAGGCGGATCTTCTTGCTGCTCGCCAGCGCGGCCAGCACCAGGTACGCCCCCAGCTCCCACCACGCCGCCTCCACTTTCGGCAACGGTGTGACGATGGCGAAGCCGGCCGCCACCGCGCCCATCAAGTAGATCAGAATCAGATAAAATTGGGCGGGCCGCGGCAGTTTGTTCATGGGTGTGTCATGGAGAGGGGGCAGGTCTCTTCGGGAAGGGCACTCCGGATCGCCGCTCTGCCCCTTCTACTTTGTATTTCGGCGAATCGCGCGCAAAAGCTCATGGAGGTTTTGGTATACATGACGGCGACCGGCCTATGACTCCGACCGCTCAGTCTGAACGGCGCGTCCTGAAAGCCGGCCGCAGGCCATAGCCTTGATTTGCCATGGCAATTGCACTTTATGAACCCACCTCTCCCGCCGCTGCTGCCGTCGCCGTCATCCGGTGTTTCTGGTTGACTGTCTGCCAGCATGGGTACTTGCTACCATGTCCAGCAAATCAGATGATTCATGGACCGGAAAGTGAGGCTCACTATGGCCTCCGAAACGATGCCGCCGCATGTAGATCCCCCTTCGGCAACTGCCTCCGCTAGTCTGAAGAACAAAGGCCCGAAGGGAGACGCCGTTCGCTACCCACAGGATCGCCGTCAGGCGATGTGGCTCTGTCCTCCCTTGTCCGCTTTACTCGTCCTGCTGGCCTTGATCCCCTTCGCCCTCGCGTGGGGTCAATACCTGCTGTTCGGTTTGCCCTCCGTCCATGTCTACACGCTGGCTGAACTGCACAACTCAGCAGTTCAGCCCGGTTTCCCGGCCTGGTTGCGTCTCGCTCACTATGCCAACTTCCTGCTGATGCTGCTGATTATCCGCAGCGGGCTTTCGATTCTGTGGGATCATCCCCGCCTCTATACCAACGTCCACTGCACGCCCGGAACCGAGTGGATACGCTTCACGCCCATCAAAGTCCCCACCGACCGCCTTTACACGGCCAACGACGATCAGCGGTATCTTTCGCCCTGGCTGGGTTTGCCTGGCTTCCGGCATACCATAGGCATGGCGCGGCACTGGCACTTCCTGTCGGATCTACTCTGGATCGCCACTGGGCTAGCCTACATCGTCATGCTGTTCGTCTCCGGCCACTGGGCGCGGGTCGTCCCCACGTCTTGGCATACACTTCCCGAAGCCTGGTCTACGTTCGTCCACTACGCCACGTTCCACCTGCCACCGGAGCCGGACGGCTTCTTCCGCTACAACGCTTTACAGCAGATCGCCTACTTCGTCGTCCCATTCGTTCTGGCCCCGCTGTCGTTGCTGACCGGCATCGCCATGTCCCCCGCCTTCGACAACCGCTTCAAGTGGTATCCCAAGCTGTTTGGCGGGCGGCAGGGCGCGCGTTCGCTGCACTTCCTTTTGCTGGCCGGTTATATCGCCTTCATTATCGTTCATGTGTCGCTGGTGTTTGCGACCGGTAACCTCCGCAACATGAACCACATCGTTCGTGGGACAGATGACACCAATCCCCTGGGCCTGATCCTCGGCCTGGTTGGGATCGCCGCTGTCGTCGCCGCGTGTTTCGCCGCACATTGGGTCTCCTGGAACCGCCCTCGCGCTGTGCAGCGGGCGGCAAAGAAGACGGTCGGCGCACTGCTGGTTTGGGGGCTGAACCCACTGGAACCGAGGGCGGAATACGGCCGAGAAGACCTCTCGCCGCGCTTCTGGCCTAACGGCCCGCTGCCGACTTCGGAAGAATGGCTGGGTTTAGCCGCCGGGGACTTCAAGGATTACCGGCTGCGCGTGTCTGGGCTGGTGGACAATCCGGTTGATCTGTCGCTAGAAGACTTGAGGGCGATGGCCAAGCAGGAGCAGACGACGATGCACCACTGCATCCAGGGCTGGTCAGGGATCGCCGAGTGGGGCGGGCTGCCCATGACGGCACTGATGGAGCTTGTCCAGGTTCAGCCCGGCGCAAAGGTCGGCGTGTTTTACTCATTCGGCGCGAGTCACTCCGGCAAGCAGTATTACGACACGCACACGATGGAGAACCTGCGGCATCCGCAAAGCATCCTTGCCTACGAGATGAACTACGAGACGCTGGGGACTGTGTACGGCGCACCGTTGCGGCTGCGGGTGGAAAGTCAGCTTGGCTATAAGATGGTCAAGTGGATTTGCGCCATTGAGTTCGTCGCCAGTGAGAAGGAAGTCGGCGCAGGCTACGGTGGCATCAAAGAGGATGAGGAATACTTTGATCTCATCGCCGACATCTAACGGCTGTGCGTAGTCAATCAAGGGAGGCCAAGTAAGTAAGTAACCGCCCCCTAAAGGAGGCGGCTTTGCCACTACACGCTAGGCGTGTGCGACTTTAGGCGCTCTTACATTCGCCCGTGTCCATATTCCCCGAAGGGAATTAGACCCTCTGAGAGGCCCAAAGGCCAAAACAGATACGTCTCGATACTTTACACGGCAAAACGTATTGAGTTGCCGCAACCTCTGTATCAACTTGTGAAGGTGGCCGTTTTGTAACCGTTCCTGCTCGTTTGAGCGTGTGCCTTACGACCATCCTGATTATACCCGAAAGGGCTTACTTTACCCTGAAAGGACAAGGAGCAGAGCCTTCGGCAGACAGGAAGCAATTCCTCTGCCGCCTAAA
>JANOOM010000148.1:0-5177 GCA_031421335.1 Armatimonadota bacterium | reverse complement strand
ACCCCCCAACCACCCTCTCACCCCACCCTCCCGTTTCGGGAGGGTCGCCGCTTGCGGCGGGGTGGGTCACTTCGTCTTCCCCTGGTCCAGAGTGTAGATCGTCCCCATCAGCGTCTTTTCCACCGACCCGCCACCCTGGATGTCCACCATCGCCTGCGTGATCTGCTGCGCCTGCGCCAAACGCCCCTGGTCCAGCATCATCGTCTTGGTGCGGTTCAGCTCGCCCATCACCTGCGTCCGGTCCAGGGACTGCGTCCGCATCCCCATCACCGTCCGGTCCAGCGACCGGGCGGCGCGGGCGACCTCGATCTCCGACTGAACACGCGGGTCCGTGCCGGCCCCGATCCGCAGGCGGTCGGCCGTGAACTCGACCACGGCATCGGTGGTGATCGTCTCGGCCCGGCCCGTCAAAGCATCGTCGTAAAGCAGTTCGGCGACGCCCAGCCGATAAGTGCCGGCCGGGCGCGGGGTCATTTCCAGCTCCCACAGCGACGAGAGGCCCGTCGCCTGTTCGACATCAATCAAGGTCACTTCGGCGGTCCGAAGCCCGAACGTCGGCTGCTGGCCGTAGACCTGGCGCACCGAAACGCCGCGCGACAGGGCCAAACGCAGGCGCAGGTTACGGGCGGTGATCTTCATCAAAGTGTCCAGCTCGCGCCGGAAGACCTCGGGGATCAGCTCAGGCCGGGCGATATAATAATAATTGCCGCCCGACCGGCGGGCGATGCCGGCCATCAGCTCTTCATTATAGTCGGGTCCGAAGCCCAATGCCGTTACCGTGATCCCGCGCGATTTTTGCTCGGCGGCCTGGCCGACGATGGAAGCGAAGTCGCGCGTGCCTGCCGTCGGCTCGCCGTCGGTCAGCAGCAGGACGCGGTTGAGGGTGTTCGCCGTCTTGACCGAGGCGACCTGCTGGCAGGCGGTCATCAGCCCTTCATAGAGGTTGGTGGTGTTGCCCGTATAAATGCGGTTGATGTAGTCTTTGACGAGCGCCTTGTTGGCGACGCGCCGCGCGGGCATGATGACATCGGCGCCCTCCTCGAACGTGATGACGCTGAGGATGTCGTCGGGTTCCAGCAGGTCCACGACGTAGGCGCAGGCGCGCTTGGCATATTCCAGCGGCTCGCCCTCCATGGACCCGGAGCGGTCCAAAACGAGCGAGATGTTCAGCGGCAGCCGCGCGCCCGCCCGCCCGACGCCCGCGCGGATGTCGAACAAGAAGTGCTCACGGGCCACGTCCCCGGCAAGGGCGTAGCGGTTGCCCGGCACGGCGGCGAGCGAAAGCGCGCGCGGCCCGGCGGGCGGGTGGCCCGCCATGCGCGTCCGGTTAGGGTCCGCCATTTGGGTGCGGTTCGGGTCGGCCATCTGCGTCCGGTTGGGGTCTGCCGTGGGCAGGCGCGTCCGGCTGGGGTCCGCCATTTGGGTGCGGTCGGGGTCTGCACTGGGGAGCTTGGTGCGGTCTGGATCGTCGCCGGCGAGTCGGGTTTTGTCAAGATCGGCCATGTCTGCCTCTATTATAACAAAATGCGGCCCGAATGTCTAGGCCCCGGTGTTTGCATGTGTGCTGTGATACAGTATACCACACAGAGCAGCAGCGTCGGCGTCAGGGGTTGGCCGGAGATGTGGAAATCCCCGGCAAGGAAACGTCCTTCGGACCGGGGGGCAACCACAAATAGGGGCAGGCACGGGGGTAGGGCAGGCACGGGGGCAGCAACCACGAAGGCAGGGCAACCACGGGGGGTTGCCCCTACGCGCCTCGGCATCCGTGCCTGCCCCTTGACATCCATTCCCGCGCGTGATAAAATAGCCCCATGAACACCCCCTGCCTCCTGCGCGCGGCTGCCCTTGCCGCCGCCCTATTCGCCGCCCTCCGGCCCGGCCCCGCACCCGCACAGACGCCTCCGGTCGCCGCTCCCATGATCGCCGTCGCCTCCCCAGACCCCCATGCTGCCGAGACCAAGGCCCAGCGGGACGCGCGCATGAAGTGGTGGCGGGGAGCCAAGTTCGGCATGTTTATCCACTGGGGCCTGTACGCCGTCCCCGCCGGCGAGTACCAGGGCCACCCCATCGGGGGCATCGGCGAGTGGATCATGCACTCCGCCCACATCCCTGTCGCCGACTATGCCGAGTACGCCAAACGGTTCGATCCCGAACAGTTCAACGCCGACTTGTGGGTGAGCTACGCCAAAGCCGCCGGCATGAAATACATCGTCATGACCGCCAAGCACCACGAAGGGTTCGCCATGTTCCCGACAGCCGTGGACGACTACAACATCAACGGCCGCACCCCCTTCAAGCGCGACCCCATCGGCGAGATGGCCGCCGCCTGCAAAAAAGCGGGGATCAAGTTCGGCGTCTACTACTCCCAGAACCTCGACTGGCACCATCCCGGCGGCGGCACGGCCGGACCCGCCTGGGACCCCGCCCAGGCCGGGGACTTCGACGCCTACGTCCGCAAAGTCTCCGCCCCGCAGGTGAAAGAACTCATCACCCGCTACCACCCCGCCGTCCTCTGGTGGGATATCAACGGCCCGTTCACGCCCGACGAGGCCCGCCTGCTGACGGCCTCGTTCCCCCAGGACCCCGAATTGATCTACAACAACCGCATGGGCGGCGGCGTGCCGGGCGACACCGAGACGCCCGAGCAGACCATCCCCGCGACCGGCTTCCCCGGCAAGGACTGGGAGACCTGCATGACGATCAACGATACCTGGGGCTACAAAAAGGACGACACCAACTTCAAGAGCACCGCAACACTCCTGCACAACTTGGTAGACATCGCTTCCAAAGGCGGCAATTATCTGCTGAACGTCGGCCCGACCGCCGAGGGCATCATCCCCGCCCCCGAAGTCGAGCGATTGCGGGAGATCGGCAAGTGGACGAAGACGAACGGTGAGGCCGTCTACGGCACGTCGCCCTCCCCCTTCAAGCGCCTGCCCTGGGGCCGCTGCACGAGCAAGAAAGACGGCGCGAACACGACCCTCTATTTGCACGTCTTCGACTGGCCGCAAGACGGGAAGCTGCGTGTGCCGGGCCTGCGGAACGCCGTCCGGTCGGCGTACCTGCTAGATGGCAGGAAGTCTGTTCCCGCCGTCCAAGACGCTGAGGGCGTTACGCTGACGGTGCCGACAGCCGCGCCCGACCCAATCAGCGCGACGGTCGTTTTGAAGATCGCGGGTACACCCGATGTCGCGCCAATTTATCTGGGCCAGGACGCGGCCGGCGTCTTGAAGCTCCCCGCCGCCGGCGCCGTAACGCACGGTGCCGTCCAGTACGAGGCGGGGGCAGGCCACGATAACCTGGGCTTCTGGACGGACCCCGCCGACTGGGCGGAGTGGCCCATCAGGGTCACTAGGCCAGGCACGTTCACGGTCACGGCCGAGATCGCCGCGTCGGGGAGCGGATCGTTCACGGTCGAGGTGGATGAGGTCAAACAGCTGGCTGCCGCGCTCCTCAGCCGCACGGCGTTCGTTGCGCCTGCCCAACAATCTGTCGCAGGCATGGCCCCGAACACGGGCGACTACACCAAGTTCCAGACGGTGACGCTGGGAACGCTGACGGTCCCGGAAGCGGGGTTGGCCGCCGTTGGTGTGCATGCGGTGGCGGCGGGCTGGCAGCCGATGAACCTGCGCTCGCTGACGCTGACGCCGGTGCAGTGAGGTCTTGGCACCGGCCTTTCAAGGCCGGTGCCGCGCCGCCGATCATCAGACCACCGATCATCAGACCACCGACCATCACGCCGCCGACCATTGCCGAACCGCACGGATGCCGCCGGTCAGTCATCCTGAGAAGGCCGGAGAACTAAGGAAGGTCTCCCCATGTCAGACGTTTACCAGAAGTGCTTCTACCGCATCGTTTGGACCAAGAAGCGGCGCGAGGCGATGGTCCTGCCGCGCTCCTACAGAATTCTCAGACCATGCCGCCGGGTGCAGATGCTCCATATCGGCGCGCTCCTCGGCCTCGCACTTTCACCTCTGCCCGCGCGCCCCGCATCGGCCGCCGACCTTTCCGTCACTCTCCTTTCTGTTACTCTCCTTTCCGCCGGGCCGAACGCCCTCCAGGTGCGGGGCGCCGATGGGCGCCCGTTCGCGGTCCGGGTCACGCGGGCCACCTGGGTGCTTGAGCGCGGCGCGGTTTCTGCGCCGCGCGACCTGACGCCCGGCGAGACCTTGCGAATGCGGCTCAGGCACAGCGGGGCCGGCGACGTGGCCCTGCTCGTCTGTGACGCCGGGACCGCCGCCGCCCTCGACGCCCACCACCGCCGCGCGCTGTCCGGGACCGTCCTCGCCGTCAACGGCGCGATTTGGACCGTGCAGCCGACCGGCGAAGACGCGCCCGTGCCGGTCCTGGTGTCCGCGCGCACCAGGTTCTGGGTGGGGGAACTGCCGGCCCTGGCGTCCGCCTTCGGCGCGGGGGCGTCGGTGTCGGTGGCGACGCGCGGCCTGGCGAACGGCCTGCTGACGGCGGTGTCCGTCTCAGACAGCTTGCCCAGTTCGGCGGGGGAAACAAGCGGGGATGCGCCGGCCTCCCGGCCCGTTTCGCTTTCCGGTGCCGTCATCGAGAGCCGCCCGGACCTCGGGCTGCTGGTCCTTCAGGACGCAGCCGGCGTAATGCGGACAGTCGCCGTGGACGCGGCCACACGCTTCAAGTCGGCGGGGCAAGCGGCGACTCTGGCGGACATCCTGCCGGGGATGCGCGTCCGGGTCCGCCTGGGCCTGGGCCGGGACGCGGCGGGCAACCCCATCGCCGCCAGCATGTCCGCGTCGGCTGCCCGGCCCGCCAGGGAGAAAGCCAGAAAAAAGAAGGGCGACGCGGGGGCGCGGTGATAACCCGGTAGGCGCGGGCGGCCAGACCGGCGCGGGCGTTTCCGAAGTCTCCGGGGACGGTGGGTCCGTGCTCATGGGGTCGTTCCGGCAGGCCGATCGGCGAGAAGATCAGCGGCCCAGAGCGGCGAAAGCCGCGCCCTTCTTGTCATGCTCCCCACTCCCATTCCATGGGGGAGTGGCGGGGGGGTGGGGGGCCGCCCGCACCGGCACGACCAGGCGCAGCGCGCGGCGCTCCTTCTCCTCGCGGAACGTGACAAAGAGGGTCAAGGAGGGCAGGCGGCGCGGCAGCGGGCGCCCGGAAGCCACGAAGGGGCCTTCGCGCCAGGAGTTCGGCGGCAGAGGCGCCGGCGC
>JANOOM010000147.1:0-1857 GCA_031421335.1 Armatimonadota bacterium | reverse complement strand
CTGGGCCTGCGCGCCGACGGCACCAGCAGCGAGCTGACCGGCGTACAGAGCCTGCGGCTGGCCGTCACGCCGAACCTCATAGACGCCAAACTGACCTGGAGCGAGGACGGCGCGACCGAGGACCTGCTGCCGGAGGCATAGGCGCAGCACTCTTCGTGGGACCGGGTGAGGGGCCGGCGTTCTATTCGTCTCTGTGTAGGGGCGCGATTTATCGCGCCCTCTTTGCAGATCGCGCCCTCCTCTTCCCGGTGGCCTAAGAAACAAGACAGGGCGGAGAACAGACAGAGCGGAGAACAGACAGAGCGGAGAACAGACAGGGCGCGATAAATCGCGCCCCTACATCTAGGAGAGCAGGGGGCCAAGGATTGCCATGAGATACGATCCCGACAAGAAGCACCGACAATCAGTTCGGCTACGAGACTATGACTACAGCCAAAAAGGGGCTTATTTCGTGACCATTTGTGTTCAAGGCCGGCAGCCGCTGTTCGGCTCGGTCGTGGACGGCGAGATATGTCTAGCCGCCAACGGGCTGCTCGCGCAGTCCACATGGACCGGTCTTACAACGCGGTTCCCTAGCGTATCCTTGGACGCGTTCGTCCTGATGCCGAATCACCTGCATGGCATCGTCCTTCTGACACCTCCGCAAGCTTCTGGCGACAAGAGCCCAAACCTGGGTGAGGTCATACGCGCCTTCAAAGCCGTGACCACACACAACGTCCGTCAGAGTGGCCAGCCTGATTTTGCCTGGCAGCGCAACTACTACGAGCATATCGTGCGCGATGACAATGATCTTCTCCGCATCCAGCAGTACATCGGCAACAATCCTGTGGCGTGGGCGGACGACGAAGAGAATCCTAATCATCATGCTGCGTAGGGGCGCGATTCATCGCGCCCTCTTTTCCTATGCGCCCCGCCCCGCCTGATCATCGCGCCTGATCATCGCGCCTGATCGCCCCGCCACGCTCGGAGAGATGGGAAAAGGACCGGAAGGAGGGCGCGATGAATCGCGCCCCTACAGAGAGACGGACGACGCAAGCCAAGTCGAGCGGAGCGTTGGGCCGAAGGGGTATAATGACGGCAGGCAATCGCCGGAACATCCGCACGGACCCCCGTCGTCTTTTATGCATGCGTAAATTGTCAAAACGAACTTCTCTCATGGCCCTCGGCCTGTCTTTGTGGGCCGTCAGTACGTCACACGCAGACACCACCGTCAAGCGCTTGGCGCCGGGCGTGACGCTGACGCAGGAAATAGACCGGAAGACGCCGCTTATCATCAACGTCGTCTCGGTGGACCTGACGGCGCCGGGCGTCCGGGTGGGCGTCGGCATCGGGCAGGACAAGATCACCGGGACGGACGGCACGCACGGGCGCGAGGACGTCAGCCGCCTGGCACGACGCTGGGGGGCGGTGGCCGCCGTCAACGCCGACTTCTTCCCCTACACCGGCGACCCGCTGGGCGTCGGCATCCGCAACGGCGAGCTGTTCTCGGAGCCGTTCCTGGGTATCCGGCAGGGTGGGCCGCGCGTGACACTGGGCGTCGCCCCGGACGGTCGGAGCATTCTCTTTGACACGCTGGGGTTTCTGGGCGACTTGCAGGCGTCCGACGGGGCGCGTGGATTCATCGCGGGTATCAACCGGCCCGTTTCTAGGAACGAGACCATCGTCTACAGCGGCCTGTACGGGCCGGTGACCGGTAACAAGCCCGGCGGCGTGGAAGCAGTCGTGCGGAACGTCAACCTGCCCGTTCGAGCGAACAAGCTGCTGCTGGGGCAGGTGGAAAGCGTTCGGGTCGTCGAGGGGACGACGGAGACGATCCCCACGGACGGCCTGGTCATCTCGGGCGGGCCGGGGGCGGGC
>JANOOM010000146.1:0-4115 GCA_031421335.1 Armatimonadota bacterium | reverse complement strand
GGCTAACACATGGTTCGCCCCTCGGGGGCTGTAAAGCAGAATGCGACGGCTGGCCGCGTCGGCATATGGTTGGGGCGAACTTTGTGTCCGCCCTCTTTTCTTGCCCCGCCCTATTTTCTTACCCCGCCCGCCTTTATGCCGTCCCGTTTTGCGATGTCGCGCAGGTACGGGAGCAGGGCCGCGCCGAGTATCACCAGCGACAGGCCGCACCAGCCGACGGCCCAGACGACTGGGGGCAGCGGGATGATCCGGGACATCAGCACGGCGTCTGACACCGGCCCGCCGTAGACCGACAAAGTCACCAGCGTCTTTAGATCGTAAAGGGCGTTGACGGCACACTGCACACCTAGAAACATCGCCGTCAGCTCGGCGGCCTTCGCCGGGAGCAGGCGCGCGGCTGCGATCAGGCCCGCCGCGATGGCGATCCCCCACCCCAGCCCAAATCCGTTCCTCACCAGCAGCAGGTCCAGTAATGCGATCAGGACGCCCGAGACGCCCAAAATCGCGCGGGCCGCCTTGGGCCGCCGCGCTAGAGTCAGCATCAGGGCACCGTAGGCCGTCGCCCCTAGGTAGCCTGCCATGACGATGATGATGGGCCAGCCGCCCGCCGTCAAGGTGTAGCCGGAGGCGTCCGGCTGGACCACGATCTGCTGGGCCGACCCGCCAGTCAAGGTCGCGGCCAGAGCGTGGCTGCCCTCGTGGATGAAGGTCACGAACAAGCGCAGGGGGTACAGCACGGATGAAGCGACGGGGACGAACCACAGAGCGACCGTCAGCACGCAGGCCAATAGGAGGCTGCCGAGGGCCGAGCGCGAGGCGACGGGGACACGCGGAGGAGTGGGCGAACGAGGCGTAGTGGCGGGTATCATGATACTTACAGGATACCTGCCAATGCCTTATTTTGTTCCGCCCCGACTCGCTGGGGACGCCGAGGTTGTCGGCGTCGGCGACGACTTGAGCGTCGCGGCTCTGCGCGATGCCTATTTTCGGGGCATCTTCCCCTGGCCCATCCCCGGCTACCCCCTGTTCTGGTTCTGCCCGCCGCGCCGCGCCGTGCTGGACTTTGATCAGCTGCACGTCCCCGAGCGGCTGGCCCGATTGCGCCGCCGGACGGCCCTCACGTTCACTATTGACCAAGACTTCGGCGGCGTCATTTCTTCCTGCCGCCGCTCGCCGCGCCCCGGTCAAGCGGGGACGTGGATCACCCCAGCCATGATTCGGGCCTACCAGAACCTGCACCTCGCCGGGCACGCGCACAGCGTGGAAGTCCGGGGCGAGGCAGGCGCCCTCGTCGGCGGGCTGTACGGGGTCGCGGCGGGGGGAGTCTTCAGCGGCGAGAGCATGTTCCACACCGTCCCCAACGCCTCCAAGCTGGCCCTGCTGTTTCTGGTAGACCACCTGCGGGCACGCGGCCTGAGCTGGATAGACATCCAGATGATAACGCCGCACATGGCGGCCCTGGGGGCGCATGAGGTCCCGCGCGATGAGTTCCTGGACCAGCTGGAAGTGGAACACGCGCGGGGCCTGAACCTGTTCGGCTGACCCCTGCAACTTTCCGCCCCCCTGCATATCTCATCTAATCAGAACCCGGCAGGGGAGCGCTGGGCATGGAGAAACGCTGCATAGACCTGATCGTTTCCCACGTTCGGGTTCTACTCGAACCTGTCTGCCGAGGCCGTGCTGGCCCAGTTCGACCGCGCCAAGCGCTTCCATGCCCCGCCCTGCACCACGTCGCAGGAGTTGGTGAGCGCCTTGTGACTCTGCCGCACACGACGTGGATGTTAGACGTCGCGGGGCTGCCGGACCGAGCGGGGATTGACCCCTACAACAGGCTGATTGACCGCGTCCCGAACGACAATATCATGGCGGTGACGGCGGCGCACTGAGGGCGCGCAGGGCAGTGAGGCCGGGCAGGAATAGGTAGACTCCGGCGCGCACGGTGACGAACTGGGGCACGTTCTGTAGGCGCAGGCGCGTCGTCGGCTGGGGGATGGTGAATTCGGCTCCGGCATCCGTCAGGGTGGCGGCGTCAATGTTGCCCTGACTGCCGGTCACGGGGTCCGGCTCGTTCCAGCGGCGCGCGAACTTGGGGTCGTTGAGCCAGGTCTGCTGGACGAACTCGAACTGCCGGGAGATGCTGGCGCAGACGCAGAAGAACAGCAGACCGCGCTCTTGGTCGTCGGCCCGGTCCGTGGTCGGGTCGGCGAGCGGCGGGCCGTAAGGGCGCCCGCGCCGCAGGATGCGGTGGTGGTTCACCACGGTGCGCGAGTCGGCGGGGCTGAGGGTGGAAAGCGTGTCGCGCGGGTTCGCCCGGCGGACGTGCGCCCCGGCGGGGCAGCCGAAACCGTCCGGGTCGCCGGCGGCGTAGGCGAAGTCATTGACCTTACTGGGGTCTTCGGCCAGGGCGGGGTCGTCCGCGAAGGGACAGACGGCGAGCGGCGCCCCACTGCGCCAGCGACCCACCATCTTGGCCCCGACGAACTCCGGGTCGGGCGCCGCGTGTCCCTCCCCCGTCAGCCGCGCGGCCTGGGTGCGGCAGTAGTCCCAGAAGGCGGGGACGTCCTGTTCCAGCTTGCGGAACACCAGATAAGTGCCGTTCGTCCCCACGTCCGCGCCCGCGCGGGTGGGCGTCGGGTTGATGCGCGGCCAGGCGGTCTTCTGGCCATACTCGTTCGGGTAGCCGAGTATGAACTCGCCGGCCTCGACGACCGACTGGCCGGGGTCCCGGACGCCGAAGCCACCCTTAATGTAGACCGAGGTGATGTTGTCGCGGAACCCAAAGTGCTCGCTGCGGCCGTGCATGTGCGGGGTGGACCGCTCCTCGGCGACGACCTGGGAACCGCACGCACTGAACCGTGTTTTCAGTCCACTGACCATCTCCGCCAGCGCGTCGTGAGTGTGGGCGAAGCAAAGCAGGGCGAGATCCGGCAAGCTGGACGGGCCAGGCGCCGTCCCGCCCCACGCCCAGTTCTTGGGATCGTTCGCCTGCACATCGCCCAGGGCACGGGAGCGGTAATCGGCGGTCATGCCGCTGCGGAACTCAGGGGAAAAGGTCGCGAGCGTTTCGGGCGAGTGTCCGAGGGCGGCCAGGCCCCCATAGGTGAAGGCCAGATTCAGGGCAGTCTTCTCTCGCTTGACTACGTCCTTCTGGTGATTGGCCGCCGTCACGTCGGGGAGGGTCGCCAGGAGGGCGGCGCGCGCCTCCCTCGTGATCTGGTCGGCTCCCTCAGCGCGCGCGAGCCGCAGGAACAGGTAGGCGGCGTGGGGCAGGTGGCCGTAGCCGATCAGGATGGCGGCCTGAATATCCGCAAGTTGCAGCGGCTCCTCGGCCTCGCCGGCCTGTACGTCGGGCGGCGTCGCCGTTCTCGGGGTCGTGGTCTCTGTCGGCATCGCTTTTGCGCTCCTCACGCTTGTCGTTCACAGAGTGGCGAGCAAAGCCTTATCCGCCCCAGACACGGGCTGACACAGGCGCAGGGCGTCAAGCTGGTTGACGACCGTGACATCGGGATAAGCGCTGTACCAGACTTGCGTCTCGACCTGGTATTTGCGCGTCCAGTTCTTGAACGCCTCAGCCTGCTTCGAACCTTCCCCGATCAGGTTCCGGGCGGGCGGGAAGTCCACCGTGTTGCTCCACACGCCGGTCAGGCCCGCCGAGGCCCGATCCACGAAGTCGCCGAGATAGTTCTCCCAGCTCCCGTCGAAGTTCGAGAAGAACAGCAGTCGCTCGCCGCCCTCGATTAGCATCCAGCGGGCGAAGTGGATGGTCGGGATGCCGCCCAGGTCGCCCCGGTTCCATTTGTATCGGGCCAGGAGGTCCACGGCAGCCAGGACGAGGTTCAGGGTGGCGCGGCGGAACCGGCCCGGCTTGACCGGGACGACGTGCGTCATCTGGTTTTGCCCCTTGTGGTCCTCCCAAACGCGCAGCTCGCGCAGGTGTTCCAATGTTGGCGGAGTGGTCTCCTGCCAGGCGTCTCGCTCGGCGTCTTCGTGGCGGTGCAGGGTGCTGACGGCGGCTCTTCCCAGCCCAAACAGGGCCGCCGCGCTGAGGAGGGCCAACGCAGGGGAACGGCGCCCCAGGAGAAACAGACCCCCCCCGGCGGCGGCCATCGTCGCGG
>JANOOM010000145.1:0-6046 GCA_031421335.1 Armatimonadota bacterium | reverse complement strand
CCGTCAGGTCACAGGGGAAGGAGGGCGGAGAGGGGAAGGAGGGCGAACACAAGGTTCGCCCCTACGGATTGACGGCGTAGGGGCGCGATTTATCGCGCCCTCTCGTCCGCGCCCTCTCGTCCGCGCCCTTTCTCGGTCTTTATCCCTCCTCGTTTGCGCCCGCCCGCCCCTGTATGTTACAATGGGCTACGTTTCCACTCGCGCCGGGCCGCAGAAACCGGAAAAGCTCGTCAGGAAGACTTTCCGGCGTTCACTTTCCGGTTTCAAGAAATCACCATGAGTATCAACACAGAGGGCGACGCCGGGACGACCGGGGCCGCCGACTTCCTGCGCCCGCTGCAAAAGCACGGCCGCACGCGCACCGAGGCCGTCATCAGGCAGCTCTCTGAGGTGGCGCGGCTGACACGCGCGGCGGCCCTGGAGCGGGCCTCGGCGGGGGTGTTCAACTGGGAAACGCTGGTGGCCATGGCCCGCGCCTACCAGCGGGCCGGGGACGGGGCAGCGGCCCGGCACGTCCTGGACGCGCTGGCCCAGCGGGTCAGCCCCAGCATCGCCAGGCGCGTCGCGGCCTGGGACTTCCTGGCGCCCGAAGAGCGCACCGACGCTCGGCAGGAGATGATCGTGGCGGTGATGCGGGGCACGCTGGACACCAGGCCGGGGCAAGAGTTCTGGGAGTGCAATTTCACACACTGCTTCAACCGACGCCTGCTGGACGTGTGGACGAAGGCGACGCGGCGCCGGGGCCACGAGGTCTCACAAATGCGGGCGGGCGATGACGGGGGGGAATACGACGCCCTCGAGCAAGTCGCCGACCCTTTGGATGCGTTCGCCGCCGTGGAAGACGGCGAGTTTATGGCGAGACTGGCGCGCACCCACCCGAACATCGCGCGAATGATCCACCTGCGGATGAACGGCTTCACCGACCGGGAGATCGCCGTTCGGCTTAACACGACCGACCGAACGCTTCGCAACTGGGCCAGGACCGCCCAGGCGATCTGGAATGAAGACAAGATATGACCGAAAAGATGACCCCTTATGACGCCGGGCGGCAGGATGAGGACGACGTTCTGGAAGCCTTCGAGCGGGCGCGGCAGGCCGCGCCGGACGACCGAGCGCTACTGCGGGCCTGGGCGGAGCGGTTCCCCGGCCACGCCGATGCGCTGATCGAGGTCAGCTACGCGGGTCTCGCGGCGGGCATGTCGCTGTCCGACCCGCTGGAAGACGGTCCCACTGACGCCGAAACGGTCGCGTTCGGGCGCACGTTCCTGGACTCCTATTTCGCGGCGCCCCCCATCGCCAGCCTGGTCGCCGAAGCCGGGGCGCGCGGGCTGGCGCCGGCGGCGTTCGCTCGGGCGCTGCGCCTGGACACAGCCGTCCTGGGCCGCTTGAACCAGCGGCTCCTGGAGGCGGCCACATTGCCGCGCGCCCTCGTGCGGCGCATGGCGGAGGCGATAGGCCGGACGGCGGACGAGGTGGCGGTGTACCTGAGCCAGCCTCCACGGCTGGCGGCGGGCGCGCAATATAAGGCGAAGGTGGCCCCGAGGCTGCGCGAATCGGCGCCTCGGCAGAGCTTCGCGGACATCGCCCAAGGGCTATCGCAGGCCGACCGAGATTTCTGGCAGGGTGAAACAGAAAGAGAAGGACTGTTAGGCGATGAGTAACGAGATCCGGGTAAAAGCACGGGCGCGGCGGGTGAAGCTGGGGCTGCCGCTTGAAGACGCGCTTGGGGCGGCATCGGTCGTGGCGGCGTGCCTCGCGGACACGGGCCTGGAGCGGCAGTTCTTCCCCCCAGATGACCCGCTGCTGGCGGGGGCGCAGGCGGTGCTGAACTTCGAGATGCAGGCCATCTACCAGGATAATTCCCGGCCTTTCGCCATGCAGCAGTTCGATGCCGTACACGAGTTCGCGCACTTCTGGCTGCACGCCGAAGCCTGCCCCTGCACGGAGGCGGACCTGGACCCGTCACAGACTGCCGAGGCCACGACCGGCGCGGCGAGCATCGTGGAGGGGTACGCGCCTCGGCAGAAGCGCGAAAACGAGGCGAACCTGTACGCCGCCGAGATGCTGCTGCCGCTCGCGCTCGCCCGGCGCTTGTTCACGGAGGAGGGGCTGTCGTCAGGGGCCATCGCGGACGCGCTGGGCCTGCCCGCCGCCATGGTCCAGATGCAGCTCGCCGACGCCCTGCTGCTGCCCGCCGTTGAGGGGGTGGCGGAGGCCGCGCCGACGGCGGCCTCGGCAGCGGTAACATTGGACGAGTCTCAACTGGCGGCGGCGCAGATCGAAAGCGGGCCGCTGCTGCTCGGGGCCGGACCGGGAACGGGCAAGACCAAGACGCTCGTTGGCCGGTGCCAGTTTTTGACGCGGCAGAAGGGCGTGTCGGCGGAGAAGATCTTGGCGCTGACCTTCTCGCGCAAGGCGGCCGGGGAGATGCAGGAACGGCTGGCGGCGGCCGGTGTCGGGACGGAGAAGGCGGGTCCATGGGTAGGGACGTTCCACGCGTTCGGTCTGGAGGTTTTGGGGCGATACGGCGCGAAGATCGGGCTGGCGGGCGACATCAAGCTGCTGGGCGACGCGGACGCCGTCACGCTGCTGGAAAACAATCTGGCCGAGCTAAAGCTTGACGTCCTGGACAACCTGTACAACCCGGCCGTCCATCTGGGCGCAATCCTGGGGCAGATCAAGCGGGCCAAGGACGAACTCTGCCCGCCGGAGCGGTACGCCAAACTGTGCGCGGCGATGCGCGCCCCCGCCGACGCGACGATGGCCGTTCTAGAAGCGCAGATCGAGGCGGCAGGCAGCGACAAGGGCATGAAGGGGAAGCTGGAGGACGCCGCTCGGGAGCAGGGACGGGCGGCCAAAGCCGCCGAAGTCGCGCACTGCTACGGCGTCTACGAGCGCCTGCTGCGCGAGGGCGGGTTTTTAGATTTCGGCGGCCTGATCTCGCGCACGGTGGAGCTTTTGGAAGGGCATCCCGATGCCCTGGCCGACTTGCAGGAGCAGTACCCGCACGTCCTGGCGGACGAATATCAGGACGTCAACCGCGCCTGCGCCCGACTGGTTCGGCTGCTGGCGGGGGAGCGGGCGGCAGGGCTGTGGGCGGTCGGAGACCACCGGCAGAGCATCTATCAGTTCCAGGGGGCGTCCCCGGCGAACGTCGCCGCCTTCGAGCGGGACTACCCCACGGGCAAGCGGCTGGAGCTTGGCGTCAACTACCGCTCGCGGGCGCCTATCGTGGAGCTGTGCGGCGAGGCGAGCCGGGCGCTGGAAGGAGGAACCGGCATCGGCCCGGTCTGGCGCGCGCATCGCGGCACGCACCAGGCCGCCCCCTACCCCGCCGTCACCCATGCCGCTTCGCCGGACGACATCGGGCAGGCGGACGGCATCGCCCGCGCCATCGCGGACCTGAAGGCGGGCGGCTGGGAGCACCGGCAGCAGGCCATCCTGTGCCGGTCGCACGCCCAGGCCGGGGCGCTGGCGGCCCTGCTGTCGGCGCGAAATATCCCCGTCCTGTATCAAGGGCCACTCTTGGACCGGCCCGAAGTCAAAGACCTGCTCTGCGTGCTGGCCCTGTTCGCCGATCCCGAAGGCTCGGCCCTGGTCCGGGCGAGCGCGTTCCCCGAATACACAGTGCCGCAGGCCGACGCGCTGGCAGTGATCCAACAGATGCAGGCGACCGAGATGCCGCTGCTGGAAGCGCTCCGTGAGCCGGGCCTGCACCCCGGCCTGCGAAAATTGGGCGAGCATTTGGCCGAGCTGGAAACGATGGAAAACGAGCCGGCGGCGATCCTGCGGCACTATCTGTTCGGGCTGTCCCAGTATCTGCGTTTCCTGTCGGCGGATGAGCCGCTGGAGTCTGCCCGGTTGGGCCGTACCATGGCGATCCACCAGCTTTTGAGCATGGCGGCGGACGCGGGCAAGCGCTTGGTCGCGCCCCGGAGCCAGCACGGGCCGCCGAACGGGGTCCGCGAGTTCCTGGGGCAACTGCGCCGCCTCCAGGCGACGGGCGGCGCCCCGCGCGGCACTTTACCCCCGGAGGCGGAGCGCCTGGACGCCGTGCGCCTGCTGACGGCCCATGCCGCCAAGGGGCTGGAGTACCCGGTCGTCTTCGTGCCGAACTTGGGTAAGGGTCAGTTTCCGGGGAATAACCACGGTGACGGCATCCCCACCCCGCCGGGCCTGGCCGACGCGGCGGGCGGGGGACTGGACGAGGAAGAGTGCTTGTTTTTTGTGGCCCTGTCGCGCGCCCGCGACCACGTCATCTTGTCAAGGGCCGAGACGAGTGGGTCGGACAAACCTGTCGCGCCCTCGCCGCTGCTGTCCTTGGTCCGGCCCCACTTGGCGGCGACCGGCATCGAAGAAACGGCCTGGCCGGCGGGCCGGGTGCCCGCGCCCCCAGAAGACGACGCGCTGACGCCCGCGCCCGAAAGCCTGCCGGAATACTCATCATCGGCTCTGGAGACCTATCTTCGGTGTCCGCGCCAATACCACTACGGGAAAGCTCTGAGTCTGCCGGGCGCGTTCGGGGGCGCGGGCTATCCGCAGTTCCATGACTGCGTCCACCGGACTCTGCGCTGGATGGAGGATGGGCGGGAGCAGGGGCGCGCGCCCGCCCCGGAGGAGGTCGCAGCGCAGTTCGAGACGGTCTGGGCGAAGCACGGCCCGGTCGGGCATTTGCACGAGTTGAAGTACAAAGACAGCGCGCTGGGGATGCTCCGCGCGGGCGGGGCGCTGGGGGCCGAAACGGAGCAGCGCGCGGGCATCAAGTCGCTGCGGGCGACACTTGCGAACTGCCACATCCACGTGCGGCCCGACGCCATCCGCCGAGACACGGAGGATAACACGTTGATCATCGTCCGCCACCGGACGGGGCGGATGGGCGACAGCGACCACACCGACAAGAAACTGGCTTTGTACCGCCGGGCTGCCCAGCAGACTCATCCGGACACGCCGGTCCGTGTGGAGCTGCGTTATTTGTCGGACGGCACGATCAAGGTGGTCCCCACCCCGGAAAAGAAGCAGGAGCTGAAGTGGGAGGCGGACCGCCTGCTGAAGTACGAAAAGGCGGCGCGCGGGATTCAGCTCGGGCTGTTCCCGGCGAGGCCGGAGTCGCGGGACGAGTGCGGGACGTGCGCGTATGCCTTGATCTGCCCTCTGTGAATGCTCCTGTAGGGGCGCGATTCATCGCGCCCTCTTGTCTCGCCCTTGCTTGTTTTCTTCGTCCCGCCGTCCGGGACGCGGGACGCCGCATGGCGCCGGCGGGTGGCTGAATAAGTCGCTGGGTTGGTTGCTTGTGACTAAGGGGCCTTCAAGAAGGCCAGGGTTCGCTCCCATGCTAAGTCCGCCGCCGCCGGGTCGAATGCTTCCGGCCGATCAGGTTCAAAGAACCAGTGCCCGGCGCCCTCGTAGTGGTAGAACATGGCAGGGCGGCCGGCGCTCCGCAACGACTCCTCCAGTGCGCTGACCTCGGATTGCGGCTCATAGTCATCCGCTTCTGCAAAATGGCCGAGATATTCCGCTCTGGATCGGCTAAAATCTCCGGCCCCAGTTCCGTAGAAGAGCACGACGGAATGGACGAGATCGGGGTCAGTGGTTGAAAATTCCAGCGCATAGTTGGCCCCGAGCGAGAAGCCAACCACGGCAAGCCCGCGTTCCGTCGGGGTGGCCTGCCGGCTGAGAAACGTGGCGGCGGCGGTGATGTCGGCCATGGCGAGGCCACTGTCAAGCCCCCTGGCGAGAGTCTTGGCGTCGGCGATAGTGTCTGCGACCTTGCCATGATAGAGATCTGGGGCGAAGGCAATAAAGCCGTTTTCGGCCAGCCGCGCGCAGACGCTCCTCATCGTGTCATTCAGCCCCCACCAGGGGTGCAGCACCAGCACGCCAGCCCCCTTGCCGTTGGGGGGAAGGGCGAGAAAGCCGTCAGGCTGGGGATGGTGCATCTCATACTCCTCGTAGATAGTGCAGGCAAGTAACCCCACTGATAAATCGAGGGGCTTTGCCATTCACGTCATTATACCTGCGCTGGCAAGCATTAAAACGAGGACAGGAA
>JANOOM010000144.1:0-9303 GCA_031421335.1 Armatimonadota bacterium | reverse complement strand
GCAGGCCCGTTTCCGCCTCCGTGTCGGCCCCCCCGCCGGGCGCAGAAGGCCGCACCCGTGTCTCCTTCGCGCCGGGCCTTTTTTTAAAGGCGGGGCAGGAATTGGCGGTCGTACTGGGACGAGAAAAAACACCATGAACATCACGCTCTTCAGCGCCCTAGCCGCTCTGCTCCTCGCATCCGCCCTGCACGCGGCGCCAAGCCCGCTCGCGCCGGGCGCCACCCTACAAAAGCTGGCCGGCGGCTTTGCGTTCACCGAAGGACCGGCCTGTGACGCGCACGGAAACGTCTTCTTCACCGACCAGCCGAACGACCGCATCATGGAGTGGAGCGCGGCAGGCAAATTGTCCGTCTTCCTGTCCCCCTGCGGGCGTTCTAACGGCCTGTGCTTCGACGCCAGGGGCGACCTGTGGGCCTGCGCCGACGAGAGAAACCAGCTCTGGCGCATCACGCCGTCGGGCAAAGTCACCGTCGTTATCAAAGACGGCGGCGGGCAACTGCTGAACGGCCCCAACGACGTTTGGGTACGGCCCGACGGTGGGCTGTACCTCACCGATCCTTTCTACAAGCGCGATTACTGGAAGCGCGGGCCGATGGAGCAGCCCGGCCAATACGTCTTCTTTCTCGCGCCGGATCACAAGACGCTTACGTCCGTCGCCACGGACTTGACCCAGCCGAACGGCATCATCGGCACGCCGGACGGCAAAACGCTTTATGTCTCCGACATCGGTGCGGGCCGGACGTATGCTTATGACATCCAGAAGAGCGGCGCATTAGCGGGCAAGCGCTTGTTCTGCTCGCTCGGCTCGGACGGCATGACGATCGACAGCGCGGGCAACGTCTACCTCACCGGCCACGGCGTTTCCGTCTTCGACAAGGTGGGGCAGCAAGTCGCGCACATCCCCGTGGCGGAGGACTGGACCGGCAACGTCTGCTTCGGCGGCGCGGACCGGCGGACGCTGTTTATCACGGCCAGCAAGGGCCTGTACGCGGTGCGGACGCGGACCCATGGGGTCGGCAGCCAGTAGGCGGTAGGCGCACACGGGGCTGAACCCCCGTGCTTTAGAAATGCAATCCCCCGCCTTCGCGGGCGAAGAATGAAGGTAATTGCTCCCCTCTTCTGCCCGCGAAGGCGGGGATTTGCTTTACCGAAGCACGGGGGTTCAGCCCCGTGATAACCCCTTTCGACACGCAAAGGCGCACCATGAAACGAACCTCGCTGCTGATGTCACTGCCCGCCGTCCTGCTTCTTGCCCTCGCGCCCCGTCTCACCGCCGCGCCCCCGCCCTCACCGCTTTCGCTCGATGTGGGCTGGCAGCTTCAAGACGCCGCCAAAGTCGCCGCGCCCGAGGCGGCCGTCTCGCGCGCTGGGTATCAGCCGCGCGGCTGGCATCGGGCCATCGTCCCCGGCACCGTGCTGACGTCCCTGGTCGCCGACGGCGTCTACCCGGAGCCGCTGTACGGGGAGAACAACCGCCCGAACAAGATCCCCGACGCCCTCTGCCGGACCGCCTACTGGTATCGCCGGGCGCTGACCGTCCCGCCCACCTACAGAGGAAAACACGTCTGGCTGCGCTTCGACGGAGCCAACTATGCCGCCGAGGTCTGGGTCAACGGGCATGAGGCCGGGACCGTCAAGGGCGCGTTCGCGCGGGGGCTGTTCGACGTGACCCCATTCGTCGTGCCGGGGCAGGCGGGCGCCCTGGCCGTGCGGATTCTGCCGCCTCCCCATCCGGGCGTCCCCGAGGAGCAGACCATCGCGGCGGGCGTCGGCAAGAACGGCGGCGAGACGGCGCGGGACGGCCCGACCTTTCTCTGCACGATGGGCTGGGACTGGATACCCGGCGTCCGGGACCGCGACATGGGGCTATGGCAGGGCGTCACGCTTTTCGCGACGGGGCCGGTGACGGTGTCCGACCCACTCGTGTCTTCTACGCTGCCCCTGCCGCGCACCGACAGCGCCGCCCTGTCGGTCACAGCGACAGTCCGCAACCTCACGGGCCAACCCCAGGCGGGCGTCCTGACGGGTCGTGCGGGCAGTATCACATTCCGGCACCCCGTCACGCTGGCCGCTGGGGAGACCAGGACGATCACGGTGACGCCGACCGACGCACCCGCGCTTCATATCCTCAAGCCCCGCCTGTGGTGGCCGAACGGCTACGGGCCGCAGAACCTGTACCGGATGCGCCTGGCCTTTGAGACCGGTGCAGGCGTCTCGGACAGCCAGGACGTGTCTTTCGGCGTCCGCACCATTACTTACTCCGTCCCTGGCTCGGACAACCTGACCTTGTCGGTCAACGGCGTCCCCGTCTTCTGCAAGGGCGGCGACTGGGGCATGGACGAGGCCCTGAAGCGCATCGGCCCCAAGCGCCTCGACGCCCAGGTGCGGATGCACAAGCTCGCAAACTATACCATGATCCGCAACTGGGTCGGGCAGAGTACGAGCGCAAGCTTTTACGACCTGTGCGACAAGTACGGCATCCTGGTCTGGGACGAGTTCTTCCAGCCCAATCCCTCCGACGGCCCGAACCCCGACGACGCCGACTTGTACCTCGCCAACGTCCGCGAAAAGATGCTGCGCTTCCGCTCCCATCCCTGCATCGCCCTCTGGTGTGCCCGCAACGAGGGCGACCCACCTCCCGCCATTGACCAGGGCATTCAGAAGCTGATGGCCGAGCTTGAGCCACAGCGGCTCTACCAGCGGTCGTCCACGGCGGGCCACGGCGTCAACTCCGGCGGCCCCTACTTCTGGCGGGCGCCGCGCCTGTATTACAACTACGGCGAAGCCTTTAAGACCGAAGTCGGGTCGGTCTCCGTGCCGACGCTCGAATCCGTCCAGGGCATGATGCCAAAAAAAGACTGGAACACGATCAACGACGACTGGGCCGAACATGACCTCGCTCGAGGCGCGCAGGGCGGCGACTGGTATCCGAACACCCTGGCCGCGCGCTACGGCCGCCCCCGCAGCCTCGCCGACTTTGTCCGCAAGGCGCAGATGATGAACTTCGAGTCGTACCGCGCTATGTACGAGGGCCGCAATGCGAAGCTGTTCCACCCCACAACGGGCGTGCTGACCTGGATGAGCAACCCGTCCCAGCCCTCCTTCGTCTGGCAGTTGTATAGCTGGGATCTGGAGCCGAACGCCTCCCTCTTTGCCACACGCCGCGCCTGTGAGCCGGTGCATATCCAGATGAACGAGAGCGACGGACATGTCTTGGTGGTCAACAACACGCCGCGCCCGCTGATTGGCGTGACGGCGAAGACTTCCGTTTATAACCTCGACGGCAGCCTCGCATACGCCCATTCCGAGCCTGTCACAGCGGCCCCCAGCGTGGCCACCGACACCGGCGCTCCCGCCTTTCCCGCCTCGCTCTCGCCCGTCCACTTCGTCGAAGTCGAGCTGCGCGACGCACAGCATAAGCTGCTCTCCGAGAACTTCTACTGGCGGGCGGACCCGGCCCATCCTGACGATCTGCGGGCGCTGGACACCCTGCCCCGCGTCACGCTGACCGCAGACGCCACGCACCGCGATGCCGGCGGCAAGTGCTTCCTGTCCGTCACCCTGCACAATCCGTCCAAGTCCGTCGCTCTGATGGCGCATTTGCAGCTCAGAAGGGCGAAGTCAGGGGCGCGCGTCCTGCCGGTCTTCTACAGCGACAACTACGTTTCCCTCCTGCCCGGCGAGGTCCGGCCCGTGACCGTGGAAGCGTCGTTGTCCGACATGGGCGGCGAGGCCCCTTTGCTGGCCCTGGACGGCTGGAACGTGACCGTGAAGCCGACGGCAACGGCCACTGCAAGCGTCGTCCGCGTCGTCCCGAACACGGCGGCGCTTGCCCCGACTGCGCCCCAGCATCTCGCCGCTGCTCCCCGCACCCTGAGCATCAGCAGCGGCGGCAACGGCGTTAACGGCGGCGCGGCGGGCTTCTACACGTTCGGCGATACTCCCTCCGCCGGGCTGGGCGGCTTTCTCGCCGACACCGACTATACCGGCGGGAACACCAAGACTGTCGCCGACGCCATCAACGTGAGCACCGCGAACGCTGCCCCGCCCGCCGTTTACCAGTCAGAGCGCTGGGGCGCCTGCACCTATAGTCTCCCTCTGCCACCGTTGCCCGTCAATCAGAGCTACACCATTCGCCTGCACTTCGCCGAGACCACCTACCACGCCGCCGGAAAGCGCCGCTTCAACGTGGATCTCAACGGCAAGCGCGTCTTGACCGAGTTCGACGTCTTCGCCGAGGCGGGCGGCGCGGACAAGGCCGTCGTCCGCGACTTCCCCGGCATTGCGCCCGGCTCGGATGGACTCATCACGATCGTCTTCACGCGCGGCTCGGTGGACGAGCCGAAGATCAGCGGCATCCAGGTCTTCCCTGGCCCGACGACTGCAGCCGCTGCTCCCGTGCTTAACTGGTCGCTCGGGCCGTTCGTCAAGGCGGACGCTGCGAACCCTGTGCTGGCCCCGCTGCCGACATGCTTTGACGACCCTATGACCGGTAAATCGGTCCCCTGGGAGTCGGACAACGTCTTCAACCCCGCCGCCGTCACCCGTAATGGTAAGGTGTGCCTGCTCTACCGCGCCGAGGACGACTCGGGCGCGGGCGTCGGCGGCCACACGTCCCGCATCGGCCTGGCCGAGAGCGCGGACGGCCTGCACTTCACGCGCCGCCCGTCTCCCGTCCTGTTCCCCGCCAGTGATGCCCAGAAGGACACCGACTGGACCGGCGGCGACGAGGACCCGCGCGTCGTCGAGACGGAGGACGGCGGTTACGTCCTCACCTACACCTCGTGGGACCGCAAAACCGCCCGCCTCTCCGTCGCCACCTCGCGCGACCTGCTGCACTGGGACAAGCGCGGCCCCACCTTCGCCTCCTACGGTAATGGCCGCTTCCGCGACTTGTACTGCAAGTCCGGCGCCATCCTGACCCGCCGCACCGGCGACCGCCTGATCGCCGCCCGCGTCAACGGCAAATATTGGATGTACTGGGGCGAGGGCCGCGTCTACGCCGCTTCCTCCCCCGACCTCATCCACTGGGACCCCGTCGTAGATGCGAAAGGCGAATTGGTCACGCTGTTGGCCCCCCGCCCCGGCCACTTCGACAGCGGCCTCTGCGAGTCCGGCCCGCCCGCCCTGCTCACCGCTCGGGGCATCCTGTTCCTCTACAACGGCAAGAACGCCGACGGCATGGGCGGCGACCCTGCCCTCAAGCCGGGCACCTACTCCGGCGGCCAGGCCCTGTTCGACGCCCACGACCCGACGCGCCTCCTGGCGCGCGCCGAGACCTACTTCCTCACCCCCGAGCGCCCCTACGAGCGTTCCGGCCAGTACAGCGCTGGTACGGTCTTCCTCGAGGGCCTGGTACACTTCCAGGGCCGCTGGCGCCTCTACTACGGCACCGCCGACTCGCGCGTCGCCGTTGCCGCCACTGTGCCGGGCGTGCTGCCCTGAAGGGAGGGCGAACACAAGGTTCGCCCCTACGAGGTAGAACGTAGGGGCGCGATTCATCGCGCCCTCTTCTTTTGCCTGTTCTAATGGATGCTGAACTAATGGATGCTGAACGTCAGCGCGTATTTGCCGTCGGCCGTCCCCGCCGCCGTGTCCGCGCCGCCGCAGCCCGCCGCCGCGTCATCCTGAGTGCAGTTCGGCTTGCCGGTCGGCTGGCTCTTGCTTGCAGCGCAGGGCGTCGCCGCTGCGCCGGTTGATTTCCCGCGCGATGGCGTACCCGTGCAGCGGCGAGTCTTCCAGCACGGCCAGGACCAGGGTGGGGGTGTTGCCTTTCAGCAGTTCTCGTTCGTTATCCATTCGGCCACCACCTTTGATATTGAATCTGTTATGTGCTATTATCCGAGGTATGTCAAGGCCCAACTGACACTGGGGACAAGGTCAAGAGGGACGAGCGAATGAAGACGAGTGAATTAATTCACTCGGTCCGCCCGGATTTGTCCAGGGGACAAGGGTACAGGTTTTTAGGAACGGCTGTTAGGTGCCAATCTTCTGTCCCCTGGGCAGGTCTTACGCGGAGCGAGTGAATTCATTCACTCGTCCTTCGTCCTGCTATACCGTTCTAGTGCCGACACCTGCGAGAAATAATAAAAATGGCTTTACGCACAAACGCTTGACAAACCCGTGCGCGTCCCCCATAATAGACTAGTCAGCTTTATACTCTTCGCGATTTGGACTAGTCAGAAGGAAACGTCCCGAATGCCGCCGGTCTCGGAAAAAACTGAAGAAATCGTTCCCCGCTTCCAGCGCATCGAAAATGCGCTGCGCGCGCGGGTCGCGGACGGGACGTGGGCGGTCGGGCAGGCGCTGCCCAGCCGCAGTCGCCTCTGCGTCGAGTTCAGCACGACCCGCGTGACTCTGGACAGGGCGGTCTCGGGGTTGGTCCGGGCGGGCCTGCTCCACTCGGCGCGCGGCAGCGGCACGTTCGTCGCCCAGGCGCCGGACCACGCTGCTACGACTCCTAGCCTGCATTTTGCCGCGCCGCCACGCGCCCTGCGGATCGGTGTCATGCTGGAACAGACGACGCCTGACAGCACGCCGGAAGAGGGCTGGAACGACAACTTCTATTTCGGCCCGCTGTTCCAGGGCATCCGCGACGGCCTCCTCGTCCGACCCGTCGAGACCCTCCATGCGCACCTCCCGTGCGCCAAGTATGGCGCCTTCTACCAAAACTCGGGGCTTGACGGCATGATCCTGATCGCGTTCCGCTCGGATGACCTGCCCGTCCTGCGCCGCCTAGTCGCTGAGGGTGTCCGTTTCGTGGCGACCGGCATCTCCTCCTCGGACCCCGCCGACGCCCTCCTACCCTGCGTGGACACCGACAACGTGCGCGGCGCCTCCGAAGCCGTCCGCCACCTGCTCGGCCTGGGGCACACGCGCATCGCCCTCGTCAATCTCGCCACCGCGAACGCAAACCACGCCGCCCGCTTGGAAGGCTACCGCCGCACGATGGCGGCGGCGGGCGCGGCCGTATCGCCCGCCGACATGGTCCTGTTCCCGACCCACGACAGCGGCCAGTTCGAGGACCAGATCGAGGACTGGCTGCTGCGGACGCGGGCGGCCGGGCCGCTGCCCACGGCGATCTTCGCCTGCGACTACCTCATGGCCCTGGCGACCCTGCGCGTCCTGCGCCGTCATGGTCTGTGCGTCCCCGAAGATGTCTCGCTCGTCGCCTTCGACGATCCCCTGTCGGCGGCCCACCTGACCCCGCCGCTCACTACGGTCCGCCAGCCCGCCTACCGCCTGGGCCGACGTGCTGCCCTTCGCCTCCTCCAGTCTTTGCCGGGCGAGACCCGCCCACTCGGCATAGAGATCCTCCCGGTCGAACTCATCGTCCGCGAGTCCACACGCCGCCTCGGAGCGGCACACACCACAGAAAGAGTCTAACTTCACTATGACCCGCAACGCAGCGCGCCCCGCGCCCCGCCGGAGCCTCCTAGGCTTCACGCTCATCGAATTGCTCGTCGTCATCGCTATCATAGCCATCCTGGCGGCCATTCTATTCCCCGTCTTCCAGAAGGTGCGCGAAAACGCGCGCCGGACCCAGTGCCTCTCCAACGAGAAGCAGATCGGTCTGGGCGTCATTCAGTATCAGCAGGACGCTGACGAGAAGAATCCTGGCGGTATCAACGGCTACGGTGGTGGCAGCGGGTACGCCGGCCAGATCTATCCGTTCGTCAAGAGTACTGGCGTCTTCCAGTGCCCCGATGACAGCACTCACGACGCTGCGAGTGCTTCCCTAGCTCTGAACGCAAATACCTCCGTCATCGCGCCCGCCTGTCTGGCGGCCAACTACAGTGGGTGTTGCGCGATGACAGCGGACAGCGCCTCGCTCGCCCAATACAACTCACCCTCGAAGACCGTGCTGGTCTTTGAAGTCCAGAACAGCAAATATTACGACGTATCTACAGAGATCAACCATCTGAACGCTTCCCCTCCTGGAACCGCAGACTATTGCGGCGGCTCGCCCTCTGGCAATGGGCTGGGCGGCGCGTACAGCCCGAACGGCTACAACGGCACCGCGAACGCGAGGGCTTCTACCGACACATACATGCATTACGCCACAGGCATTCTGAATGGCGTCACCCAAAACCTGGGGGCCTTCATGGGTCCCGACGGGCGGCACGCCCCCGGCGCGAACTACGTCATGGCGGACGGCCACGCCAAGTATCTGCGCCCGACTCAGGTCTCGCCGGGTACCAACGCGAATGGCGAGCGCGATCAGCAGATGAACAACACCACGGCGGCGGGGACGAGCGGCAGCTTTGATGGCACCAACCAGCCCGCCGCGACCTTCAGCATCAGATAAGGACGCCCGCACCATCTTAGGGGAGCAAAACGATGACACGACCATGGGCAGCTACTTCGACCGCCGCGCTGACCTTAGCCGCCTTGCTAGCCATTCTGGCTGGTGGGTGTGCCTCGAAACAGGAGGCGGCCCCAGGGACACCACCCACAGGGGAACAGCTCAAGGCCCAGCAGCAAGCAGGCCAACAAGCGGCGGCAGGCCAAGCGGCTATGCACTCTCAGCAGGGCCAGCCGCCCAAATAGGCTCCGCTCTGAGGCATCCCCGCCGTTGCGACGGCGGGGATGCCTTTTGATCTCTTCGAAGTCTCGGAAGAGGGACCATCTGTGCGCCGCGCTCCACGCGGCTCTGTCATTGCCCTACGGGTGAAGAAGGTCCGCATCGGCCTGACGATCCTGCAGGCGCTTTGAGCCGGCATTGGAAATGCCGGTCTATTAATGGACGAAAGCTGATCCATGACTGAAGAGGCGATAGCGTAGGGGCGCCGCTTGCCGCGCCCTTCTTCAAGGGCCGCGCTTTCTTCGTCTTGACCCTCCCTTCCCATTCTGCTCTTCAGGCGCGGAGCGCCTTGTCTCCTTTAGTAGACCGGCCTTTCAAGGCCGGTTCCTCCCCCGGCGCGCCCACGTAACAGCAACCGCGCTGACGGTGGGAACGCAGCTTCCGCGCCAACGGGTATAGTAAGCAGACATCCACCCCCGCGAAAGATCCGCCGTTTGGCGCGGACGTGATAACACCCACCATGAACAAACTCACCCTCGCACTCTGCGCCGGCCTCGGCCTGGGCGTCCTCGGCGCCGCGTCCGCTCAGGACTATCTGCCGACACCCCCGCCCCGCATCTGTCCTGTTGGCCCCGCGCCCGGCCCTAACGCCCCCACCGTGCCCGCGCCGCATTTCCAGGCCGCTCCCGACATCCCCGGCGCGGGGGCGGGGCCGACGGCCATCGCCGTAGACGCCGGGGCGGGCCGGCACCTCATCAGCCCGCTCATCTACGGCGTCG
>JANOOM010000143.1:0-1780 GCA_031421335.1 Armatimonadota bacterium | reverse complement strand
CGCTTCATCCATGACAACCTGAACCGCCCGCTGCCGCTGGCCGAAATCGCCGCCCAGGTCCACCTGTCCTCGCGCCACTTGTCCCGGCTGCTGACGCGCTTCACCGGCAAGTCGCCCGCCCACTACATCACCCATGCCCGTATGGACCGGGCACGCGGGCTGCTGCTGCGCTCGCCCGCGCCCATCAAGGAGATCGGGGCGGCAGTCGGTTATCCAGACGTCCACCACTTCACACGCGCCTTCACCGCCCACTTCGGCACGCCGCCGGGCGAGATGCGGCGGCACCCCGAACGGGCCGCTGTCCCGATTATCCAAAAGCCGGGCGATCTGGTCTAAAGACGTGCGTCCCCGCTCTGTGCTATCATGGCAGCACAAGGAGAACCCCGATGCTCACTGACGAACAAAAACAGTTTTATGCCGACAACGGCTACGTCCTCGTCTCCGGCCTGTTCACGCCCGAGGAGGCCGCTTTGTACCGCCGGGAGGCGCACGACCTCGCGCACCGCCTGAGCGCCGTGCGCGAGATCAACGCGACCTGGGGCAGCGCCGACTTGGTCTCCAAGGGCAAGGTGACCCATCTCCTGCACTGCCACGACGTCCAGTTCCAATCGGCGGCCTTCACGCGGATGCTGGTTAACGAGAAGTTCACCGAGGCCGCCGCCGACATCATCGGGCCGAACGTCCAGCTCCACCACACTAAGATGTTCATCAAGCCGCCGGAGAAAGGCTCGCCGTTCCCGATGCACCAGGACTCGCCGTTCTTCCCGCACGAGAACCACTCCATGATCGCAGCCATCATCCATTTCGACGACGCGCCGGTCGAGCGTGGCTGCGTCCGGGTCGTCCCCGGCTCCCACAAGTTGGGCATGCTGCCGCATATCGCCACCGGTTCGTGGCACCTCTCGCCCGAAGAGTACCCCGTTTCGGAGGCCACGCCCGCCGAAGCCAAGGCCGGGGACGTCCTGTTCTTCAGCTACCTCACCATCCATGGCTCCGGCATCAACGAGAGCGACCAGGCCCGCACGACCGTTCTGGTCCAGATGCGCGACCCTGCCGACCCGCCCTCCTTCCGTACCCACGAGTCGAACGGCCAGGGCATGATGCTGGCCGGCGTGGACCCCTCCTGCGCTACTCGCCCCCCGTGGGAGCGGTTGCAGTCCACCGACGGCACGCTGGGCGAAGCCAACGGCAGCGGCGCGAAGGCCGAGCCGATGGGCATGGGGGCGGCCATGGGCGGGTCTATGGGCAAGATGTAGCCGAATCGCGGCACATGGCAGGATAACAGGCAGGCGGCGGGGAACTACTCCCTGCCGCCTTTTTTTGCGGCTGAGGTGGCCTGTGATAGAAGTGACTTACGAACTTTTGCCTTCTGACGTTTCACAACTGTTTCGGTACATCCGGCACCACCGCAGCCAGATGAGACCAGCTTTCTTATATGCGATGTTGAGCATCGGTATCCTGATGTGTGTAGCTTCTGCCGCCCTCATTCTCCTTGGCTTCCACCGGAACGCACTCCATGTGCCCAGCAGTCTCGGCATCGGCTGCCTGTTGGAGTTCTGCTTTGTCCTTTACCTCTTTTATAGCGGTATCATTCGACCCCACATCGCGGAGCGGCGGACACAGCGCGATCCGCAGGCAATCAGCCGCAAGACGATGCGTGTCTCCCCCACGGGCGTTTTTGTGCGGCACCCGCTCGGCGAAGTGACGCTGCACTGGCCGCTCATCGTGGATACGGTTGACGATCGGGATTGCTACTATTTCTTTTTGGGGAGGGCCAACG
>JANOOM010000142.1:0-5748 GCA_031421335.1 Armatimonadota bacterium | reverse complement strand
ATCCGGTGCATCCGCGCGATCTCGAACGACGCCCGGACGGGCTTGGTGACGCCACACAGCTTCAAATCGCCGTCGCGGGCGCTCAGGCGGCGCAGGCAGGAAAGGATGGCCCCGATGCCCGCGCTGTCCACGAAGCGCAGCTCGCTCATGTCCAGCACGACCTTGGTGTGGGCGTCCAGCAGCGGCGCGAGGTCCCGCTTGAACTCGTCGGTGACATTGGCGTCCAGGTGGTCGCCGTGGACGGCGGCCAGCGCGATGTCCCCGATGATCTCGGTCGTCAGTTGCATGGTGTTCTCCTCACGCGGTTCCTATCCAGTTCGGTGCTTGACTAGTCCGATGCGGCTCGTGCCGTCCGCGTCCCGCGCGTACTGGACGTCGTCTACGCACTCGGCGATCATGTAAACCCCGAAGCCGCCGTCGCGCGTGCCGTCGAACGACGGGAGCGGGACGGAAGACGGGTCGAAGTCAATCCCCTGATGATGGAGGCTAATACAAACGTCGGCGTCGCCCGCCTCGGCGACCACCTCGAACGGCGCGTTTGGGCGCCCGACATAGGCGTGGCGGATGACATTCGCGGCGGCCTCGTTGACGGCCAGGATCAAGGCGGTCAAGCGCTCCTCGGCCAGCGGCGGGGCGAGGGCAAGGCAGAAGCGCTCAACGAAGTCCCGGATCGGGGCGAGCTGATCCAGGCGGCTTTCGGCATGGAAGACCGCCCGCGCACCGGGCGCGGCCGGCCCGGCGATGCGGACGGCGACGCAGGTGAGGTCGTCGGCCATGCGCTCCGAACCGGAGAAGGAAACGACGGCGTCCCGGATGGCCTTCACCAGCGCTTCCGGCCCCAGGTCCGGGTGCGACTCGACCAGGACGCGCAGACGGTCGGACCCGAACTGCTCCCCGCCCGCGTCCTGCGCTTCGGTCACGCCGTCCGAGTAGAACAGGAACAAGTCGCCGGCCTCGAACGGGCGCGAGACCTGCCGGTACTCTTCGCGCTCCGAGAAGCCCAGGGGCATGTTCTGGCCTTCTTCCAGCGCCCCGCAATGCGTCGAGCCGGGGTGAAAATGGAGAGTCTTGGTATGGCCGCAGTCCACCCAGTCCACGCGCCGGGCGGCCATGTCGAAGCGGGCGTAGCACAATGTCGCAAAGCGCTCTAGCTGGATGAACTGGCCCGTGACCTCGGCGTGGACGGCCGCGACTATCTCCTCGGGCGTGGGGACGGTCCGGTCGGAAGCGGCGGACTGGAGCTGACTGAGGGCGCGCAGGAGGTGACTCTTGATGGCGGCCCCCATCAGGGCGGCAGGGACGCCTTTGCCCATGACGTCGCCGACGATCACATCCAGGCAGTCCTCGCCGTGAACGTAGAAGTCGTAAAAGTCGCCGTCTATCTGCTGGGAGGGGATGGTCAGGGCAAACACGCGGTCCCCGGCGGGGCCGGGCGGGGGCTGGCCCAGGAGCAGTGTCTGCTGGATCTTCGCGCCGGTCTCCACTTCGCGCGCCCGCGATAGCGCCACCTGCTCTTCGGCCTTCCGGATCTCGCTGAGGGAATGGAGCAGGGCCGATTGCAGGTCCAATATCCGCCGCCCCGCCCGCAGGCGCACTTGGAGTTCGTGGCGGTGGAACGGCTTGGTCAGATAATCGTCCGCCCCAGCCTCCATGCCCTCCACGACATCCGCCTTACTATCCCGGCCCGTCAGCAGAATGAGGTAGCGGTAGGGGGCGTCGGCCAGGGCGCGGATGCGGCGGCAGAGTTCCAGCCCATCCAGGCCCGGCATCAGCCAGTCAAGGATGGCGAGCTTGGGGGCGTCTTCCCCCTGCAAGATCTGCCAGGCTTCTTCGCCGTCCTTGGCTTCGACGACCTCATAGTCCCACCGCTCCAGGGTGGCCTGGAGCATCCGGCGTGGGACGGCGTCGTCATCGGCGATCAGGATCTTCATGCCGCACCTTGATCGCAGCCTACGGGGCCTGCGTGTAGATCTTCGCCAGCATCTGGTCGAAGCTCAGTGGGTTCACATGGAACAATTCTTTGATGTCCTGGCTCAGAGTGATGTTGTCCAGGGCGAGGTTCTTGAGCTGATCGCGCGTGACCGGCGGCTTCGTCAGGATCTTCTCCATGATCGTCGCCGCCGCATACAGCAGAGGGATCGGGGCGTGCAGCAGGGGCTTTTTCGGCTTGCCCAGCGACTTGGCGAAGCCCTTCAAAAGCTCGTTGAAGGAGAGCTGGGTCGCCCCGCCGATCTCGTAAATCTGGTTGATCGTCTCGCCCATGATCAGCGACGTGGCGACACACTGCGTCAGGTCGTCCACCCAGACCGGCTGGAACAGGTTGAAGCCGGAGCCGGGGACGGGAATGATCGGGCCTTTGTGCAGGACCAGGTCCTGCATCTGTGCGACGAATTCGCCGTCCGGCCCGATAACCAGCGAGGGCCGGAAAATAGTGTAAGGAAGCTCGCTGCCGATCACGATGCGCTCGGCCTGGTACTTCGTGCGCGAATATTCGGCAGGCGCGTTCATGGCCGCCCCGATGGCGCTCATGTAGACCAGCCGGCCGTCGAACCCGGCCCGCTTGGCCTCGTCCACGACGTTGCGCGTTCCCTCAACATGAATGCGCTGGAACGTCTGCCCCTTGCGCTTGATTGCGGCGATGATGCCGACGAGGTGGATGATGGCGTCCACGTCCTTGAACATCTCGGGCGTCAGCGTCACGACGTCCGCGACGTCCACGCCGCGAATGTACTCGACGCCCTCGACCCGATTCTTGCGGACTGGCACCGAGCGGACCAGCCCGCGCACCGGATGCCCGACTTTGACCAGCTCCGCGCATAAATGCCGCCCGATGAACCCGGAGGCTCCTGTGACCAGTACCGTCATTGGCGCTTTTCCTGCCTTTTTAAGTAAAGATTAAATACGAAATTCGCTTGCCTGCCGCTATGATACCCCACCAAGGCGCGAAAGGGAAACGGGGACGCGGTTTGTAAAGTGGAGTGTGGTGTAATCTGAGTATGAAGCCGCTCCTCGAGACGAACCTCTACATCCGAGACCCCGAAGCGCGGCGCCTCCATGTTCTGCTCGACGCGCGCCACCGGCGGCCAGGTGAAACCGTTTTTGGATACATCCACAGTCCGGTACTGCCCAGCCCACTCGTGGATGCCGCCGAGCCAGTCGCCGTGCATCCTGCACAGCAAGCGTGCCGTGAATCACGTCCGCAGCGTCAGTTCTTCCAGCGCGGCTTCTTGTGTGTGCAGGAGAGCTTCATACTCCACAGTGTCCATCTCCCGCTTACAGCGCATCCCTAAATTGTTCCGCAGCACGCGCCCTCCGGCGGCTGGTATTCGACTGAAGTCCTCTGCATCCTGATCCTCCCACTGCTGTTCGGCAGTTCCAGTCCCCTTTCCTGTGTCCGTGTTTATTTTCACGGATGACCCATAATTTTATATAAAAGCTTGAAGTCCTGGGTACAGATATGGCACAATACCCCTATAAGTCTAGCAATCCGACCGGCGTTCTCGCCCGAAGACGTCAAATCCCGGAGGATTCTGGGGTGGAGGAGACCGATCCATGCAAGCCGCTGTCGAGAAGATCCCAATACGCAAGTCCGATGCGCCCAAGCCCAACCGCCGCAACAAGAAGCGCGACTCGCTCGCCGAGAGGCGCATGCAGATGGCCGACGATGCCGTCCGCGACGGGCGTAAAGAGCGGCAGGCGATGGTCCGCTTCCTATCCTACCTCACGCCCTACCTGCCGCTGTTTGTTTCGGCCACCCTGTTCGGCATCACCAACTACACCATCGGGGCGGCCGTGCCGAGCATCACCGGCTACGTCATTGACCGGATCATCCTGCACGGTGCGACGCACCATGTCGGGCGCAACAATCCGCTTTACCCCGTGCTGGACCACCTGTTGAACCGCTTCGCTCCCCACGCCGGGCCTGCAGGCCAGGCGAACTTCCTGCTGGGCCTGGTCATCGTGGTGCTGCTGCTCTCCGGCTTCATCATCTTCCTGCGGGGCTTTTTGGTCGGCATCGGCGGGCAGCGCGTCATCTTCAAGGTCCGCAACGACTTGTACGAGCACATCCAGGGGCTGTCGCTCTCGTTCTTCCAGACGAACCGCTCGGGCAGCATCGTGTCCCGCCTGACCTCGGACATCGCGCTCGCCCAGAACTTCATCGGCAATGCCTGCACGCTGCTCTGGATGGACTCGCTCTCGGTCATCGGCATCGCCATCTGGCTGTTCGTGATCTCGCCGCGCATGGCCCTAGTCTCACTGGCCGTGCTGCCGTTCTGGGTGTTCAGCGTCCGGTTCTTCGGCCAGCGCATTCGCAAGGCGTCCCACGCTGTCCAAGAGGGCCTGTCCGAGCTTTCCGGCCAGGTGCAGGAGAAGGTGGCAGGCGCGACCGTCGTCCAGGCATTCGCCCGCGAGAAGCGCGAAACGCGCTTGTTCCACCGGATGCACCGTTCCCTGTTCGATCGTCAGGTGACGACAGTGCGCTACCAGGCGCTCAACATGGCGGCCTCGAACGTTTTGACCAGCGTCGCACCCATCACCGTCGTGCTGTTCGGGGCGCACGAGGTCATCGCGGGCCGCATGACGACCGGCATGCTGATCACGTTCTGGACGACTTTAGGCTTGTTCTACTTCCCGCTCCAGCGCTTGACCGATATGGCCGCCGTCATCGCCAATGCTGGGGCGGCCATTGACCGCATCTTCGACATCTTCGACATCATGCCGGATATCGCCGAGGCCGAGGACGCTGTCGCCCTGCCCGCCCGCATCGAGGGCCACGTCGAGCTTCGCAACGTCACGTTCGGCTACGACGCCGACGTGCCGATCTTGAAGGGACTGAACCTGGATATCAAACCCGGCGAGGTCATCGCCTTCGTCGGCCCCTCGGGCGCAGGCAAGTCCACCCTGGTCAACCTCGTTCCGCGCTTCTACGACGTGACGGGTGGCCAGATCCTCGTTGATGGCCTGGATATCGCCAAGGTCAAGGTCAAGTCCCTGCGGAACAGCATCGGCATGGTGCTCCAGGACAACATCCTGTTCACGGGCACCATCAAAGAAAACATCCTCTACGGCCGCCCCAGCGCCACCGACGAGGAGATGGTCGAGGCTGCCATCGCCGCCAACGCTCACGGCTTCATCGAGGACCTGCCCGGCGGCTACGAGACCGAGATCGGCGAGCGCGGCACCAAGCTTTCCGGCGGCCAGAAGCAGCGCCTCGCCATCACCCGCGCCTTCCTGCGCGACCCGCGCATCCTGATTCTGGACGAAGCGACATCGGCCCTGGACAGCGAAAGCGAGAAGCTGATCCAGAACGCTTTGAACCGTTTGATGGTGGGTCGGACCACTCTTATCATCGCGCACAGGCTCTCGACCATCATGCACGCAGACAAAATCGTCGCCATGAGTGATGGAAGAATCGTCGAGGTCGGGAGCCACACAGACCTGCTGGCGAACCGGGGCCTGTATTATCACCTGTACAAAGCCCAGTTCGAGCATGCCCTGTCCATGCCCATGCCGGACGAATGGGGGCAGGAGGCGGCAGGAGAGGAGGCTGAGAAGCTTGAACCTCAAGCAGACCAGGCGCGGGATCGGCCGGTGCTGGTTTCGGCCTGAAACCGGTCCGATAGCGGGAAAGCGAAAGGCGCGGGTGGTTCTCACCGCCCGCGCTTTCTTGCTGAACCAGCCCCGAGACCATCGGCGCGGCGGCGCGGGAGTTCGCCGCCCGCCCGCTCGCGCCGATGGCCGCCTACG
>JANOOM010000141.1:0-8361 GCA_031421335.1 Armatimonadota bacterium | reverse complement strand
GGAAGGCCGTCCGGCGCGCGCCGATCGCCCCGGCCAGCGCGGCGGCTTCGGCCAGGAAGCCGCGCGCCTCGGTCAGCGCCCCCTGACCGGCGAGGATCTCGCCGATGGAGAACAGGGCGTGGGCGGCGGACTTCTGGTTTTGGGCCGTGCGCGCGACCTCCAGGGCGCGGCGGTGGCATCCGAGCGCCTCCGCCTGCCGCCCGGTCTTGGTGTAGGCACAGCCCATGCTGGTAAGGGCGACGGCCACCTTTTCCCAGTCTTCCAGGACCTCCCCCAGCGCCACCGACCGCCGGCAGGCTTCGATTCCTTCCTCGTAGCGGCCCAAGTCAACAAAGTCGCCGCCGATGTTGCACAGGCTGCTGACCTCAAGCGCCGTGTTTCCGATGCGGACCGACTGGTTCAGGCTGCGCGTGTGGAAGTCCAGGGCTTCCGCGAGGTCCCCCCGCTCGCTGTAGACGTTGCCGATGTTGCCGAGCGTCCCAGCAACCCCTGCCAGATCCCCGGCCCGCTCCCGCGCGTCCAGGCTGCGCGCGTACCATTCCAAGGCCGCGCCGTAGTCGCACAGGGCGAACCGGATGTTCCCCAGAATGTTGAAACCAGCACCCATGCCCTCCCAGTCCTGCTGCCGCTCGCGAATGAAGAGGGAGGCCGTGATGTTCTCGGCCGCGCCCTCGTGTTCCGCCAGAAAATAGTGGATCACCCCCAGAAAATGGAGGCAGCGCGCCTCGGTGCCACACTCCCCAGTCTGGCGGCTCAGGGCGAGGGCGGCGGTCAGCGCTTCCCGCGCTTCCTCGTGGCGCGATAGCAAGCTCGCGCAGACGCCCAGCAAGCACAGGCTGGCCGCGAGGTCGGGCGAGTCCGGCACTGCGCGCGCCAGGCGGACGGCTTCTTCGGCCAGGCGCAAAGCGCGCTGGGGGTCTTCGGTCCGCAGCTCCCACACCAGGGCGTTCAGCACCTCAACCTTCTCGGCATCCGTGCCGGTGGCGGCCAGCCGCGCTTCCAGTGTCGTGATCGTCTCCCCAGTCGTCGCGAGTATTGCCATTGCCTGCGGTTCTCTTTCTTATCCCCGGTCAGCCTGGAGGGGGACTTGCAGACTGCGGGACTCTGGATTATTCCACGAATCGCCGATAATCTTCCCTGAAGAGTGAGACCGAGATTTTCCGGACGGAGTGCAGCATGTCCACCATCACGACTATGAAACAATCAAGCCCGTCGGCGGCCCCGCAGGAGCAGACCGTCCGGGCCTTGCCGCTGGACTTGATCCTCCCCAATGAGAACCAGCCGCGCAAGTCGTTCTACCAGGACACCCTGGAAGAGCTGGCCGCCTCCATCAAAGAGCGCGGCGTGCTGGAGCCGATCGTCGTGCGCCCTTTCAAGGCGCCGGACGGCTCCGACAAGTTCCAGATCGTCATGGGCGAGCGCCGCTTCCGCGCCTCCCGGATCGCCGGCAATGCCACCATCCCGGCCATCGTCAAGGCGATGAGCGACGAGGACGCCCACGCCGACGCCCTTTTGGAGAACTTCCAGCGCGAGGACATGAACCCCATCGAGAAGGCGCGGGCCATCCAGGGCCTGCTGACCTTCATGTCCTGGGAGAAGTGCGGCAAGACTTTGGGCGTCTCCGAGACCACCCTACGCCGGTCCTTGGAGCTTCTGGAACTGCCGTCATTCGTCCAGCAGGAGCTGACCCTGCGCGCGCCGGCTACGGGCCAGATCCTCTTGACCGAGGGCCACGCCCGCGCCCTAGCCGTTCTGGCCCACGACCCCGGCTCCCAAAAGCGCATGGTGGAGAAGATCAAGTCCGAGAAGCTGAACGTCGGCGACTCGGAGCGCATCATGGGGGCCATCGTCAAGTTCCCCGAGAAGCGCGAGGCGTTCCTGCGCGTCCCGCTCGCCATCACCGACCAGCTCCTGAAGACCATGGGGGCGCGGGCGGAGAAGGCCAAGCCCTACCGCCCCGCGACTGCCGAGCAGCACATGAAGGCCATTGATAAGGTCGGCCAGCAGCTCTCGGAACTGCTAGACGAGCGCGTCATCGAGTATTTGAGCGCCGTTCAGATGAACCAGCTTTTGGCGACCTGTGCCGAGCTTTCGCGCGGCCTGGAGGAGTTCAACCGCAAGATCCGGCTCGCGCTGAAGTCCAAAGAATACGGCTTCCAGGAGACCTATATCCACTGCCCCCTGTGCGGCCGTGTAGAACTGGTCGGCTCGATGCGCTGCTCGGTCTGCTGGACAATCCTACGCCGCTGCTACGACTGCGGCAACTACGACCGGGTCCACGAGAAGTGCGGCGTCAACTCCGCCCAGATCTACGTCGCCGAGGCCGAGAACCCCAAAGAGTATTCCAAGAGCTACAAGTGCCCGGACTACAAGCCCAAGTACGAAGCCCAGGCGGTGAAGGGGCTGAAGATGGCCGCGTAAAGCGGCTGACAGTGGAAGGGGCCGGGCGCGTTGCGCCCGGCCCATTTGCTGACGATATCCTCACGGCCTATCAGGCCATGTCACGCTGGACTACCTTGCGGCGCTCGTCTCAGGCACCATACCGGCTCGGCCTTTGGATTCTGTGTGGCGGTTGACATGAAGGCCCGGAGCGGGCATAATCCCCAAAGCACTTTGCTACGCAAACCAGGAGATATGCCATGCTCACGTCCCGCCCTTCAATCGCACCCCGCAGCGCCCGTATTACACGGGCCGCCGGCTTCACTCTCATAGAGATGCTCGTTGTTGTGGCTATCATCGCCGTGCTTGCCGCTGTTCTCTATCCCGTCTTCTCGAAAGTCAGGGAGAACGCCCGCACCTCTGCCTGCTTGTCCAACTATCATCAGATCGGACTGGCGATCCATATGTACGCCCAAGACGAAGATGACCACACCCCGGCGAACGGCGGTTCCTTTAGCGGCCTGATCGCCGACTGCCTGCCTTACACGCACAGCGCCGCCCTCTTCGCCTGCCCCGACGATTATGACCGAGTTGAAGAAAACCGGGCCGGCTCTTACCGCATGGCGAGCCTGTACCAGAACAAGCCACTGTCGTGTGGGTGGACAGACCCTTACAACCCTGCGGTCATAGCCCAGCCTACGACAACCACTCTCGCGTATGAAGCGGAGCAGGATTTCAGCCAGTCACCCATTGTCGCGACCTACCGGCACAAAGGTGGAACCCAGGTACTACGCTTTGACGGCCACACGAAGTGGCTGCCAAGAGTGGGCGCAGGCGGGTAGTTTCCGGCAAGTCGTCGGCCTCGAAGGTGCATTCGCCATTCCTGACTCTGCATGATAGTCCACACAGCGCCAGGGGACTGAAACCGGAGACCAACCCGAAAAATGCCCAGAGGGTGTTCATCACGCACGACACGAACCTACTGGACAGTCGGCGGATGCGGCGGGACCAAATTTGGTTCGTGGAGAAAGACCACTACGGCGCGTCCCATCTCTATGCCTTCTCTGACTTCAAGGGAATACGGAGGGGGGGATCTCTTTGGAGAGCAACATATCCAGGGCCGTTACGGCGCGATTCCGCTCCTGGGCGGTTTACGACGCTTATTCACCGACACGCCTGATGCCGAGCCTATCGTAAGTCAAATTGCTGGAGAAGCCTATGCCCCGGCATAAACAGCCGGGCAAGGCAGTGCCAAGTCGCGACCGCCCCGTCGGCACTGGCTCGCGCCCCCTGCAACAGAACATACTGATCGCCTGTACGGCCCCTCTAGCGGGTCGTCAAGAGCGTCAAATAATCCATCTGGCACTTCTGGTAGGCGAGCCGCGCGTCGAGCATCTTCTGATGCTTCACGGGGTTGGAACGGGCGTCCTTCTCCTGGTATAACGTCCACCAGAGTTGCTTCTTGTCCTGGCACTCAGCTTCAAGTTCCGGGGTGCATAATTTTATCACACGTCCTTGTACCACAATTCGGGTTGGGTTAAGCAAGGAAGCAAGAATCACCAAGCCGTGTTTGCCAACCTGGTAGAATGATGCCGCCGCAAACACCGCCCGCGGCTTACTGAGAACAACCCCGCAGCAGAAGCAGGGTGCGATGCCATTGAGGCAGACCAGAGCCGCGAACATGGCGCCATGTTCTTAGGATACATATCGGAGCACATCCTGTTCTCGCATTTACGCACCGCCCGTAAGCCAGGCGGCAGAAACGGACACGGCAATGGCACGGTTGACCGACAGCAGCGGGACGCTCCTGGGCAGCCTCGAAACGCTCTCCTCTTGATCGCTTCCGTCCCTGGGCGAAGCCCGGAACCAGCGGGCGGCGGTCCCGCGCTCCGTCGCCCCGCCCCGGCCCCCCGAGTATGGGCCGGGGGAGATCGTCTTCGCGCTCCACTGCGACTGTGGTGCCCTGGCGCCCCTGGTCTATTCTCCGGGCGGTTCCCGCGCCCCCCGGCGCCCGGCCTGCGACGCACTGGTCGAGGAGCCGGAAGAGCGGCACTACTGCCCCGGCGGCGGCGGCTACTACTGTGCGCGCCACGCCCAGTCGGCGGCCCACGACTGCCGGGCCGCCCTGCGGGCGACATGACCTGTGGAAGGCACACAGGAAAGGCCGAGCACGTTGCGCCCGGCCTTTCCGCGTTCTGGGTTCTGCGTGCTCGGGGTTCCGGGTGCTCAGGCCGCCGCTCGGCTCTCCGTCAGGATATCCAGCAGGGCGCGGTCCACTTTGTAGCCGTGCAGCTCCTCGTACACCGCGCCGGGGCGACCGTGCTCCACGATGCCGAAATCGCCGGCGAAGTTCCACAGGGCATACCCCCATCCGAACTCTTTGTACAGGCCGAACAAGTCCGTGAACCAGCGCAGGGCGATGTCGTTCGGGGTCTTGTTATAGCAGCCGCACTCGCCGATATGCACCCGCGCGCCGCCCGCCTCGACGTCCCGCCAGGGCTGGTAGAATTCGCGCAGGGCATTCCGGTCCCACGTCCTTCCTTCCCACACTTGCCCCGGATACTCGGGCGCGGGGGCAGTCGCGTGGCCGTCCCACCAATCGGCCTGATAGTGGCTGACCGGCATGGGCTGGTAGCCGCGCCCGCTGTGGATGACGCCCAGATCGGCAAGCTCCGGCAGGGCGAGGTGACCGCCGCCCAGGCCGTCAATGACGATCTCCCGGCTGGGGTCAATGGCGCGGATGGCGGCGACCACCCGGCGGATCAGGGCGGCATGGTTGTCGCGGGTCAGCCCGTACTGGCCGACGGAGGGCGGCTCGTTCACAAGGTCGAAGGAGAGGGCCGAACTCGGGATATTGTGGTAGCGGCGCGCGAATGTTTCCCACTGGAAGACAAAGCCGTCCTGGGCGATGGGGTCGAGCCACAGGTTGTCGCGCTCCAAGTCGTTGCGGTTGATGCAGTAGCCCGGCGCGCGGTGGATGTTCAAGCTCAGGTGCAGGCCGCGCGCCCGGCAGGCTTCGAGGTAGCTGTCAATGTAGGAAAAGACGGACTCATCGGGATGCAGATAGTCGAAATCTTTGACCCAGGAACGATAATTGGTCGGGACGCGCACGAAGTTGAAGCCGGTGCGGGCGAGGAAGTCCAAAGCGCGCTCGTCGGGCGGGCGGGGCGTTTCGCCGTCGGAGACGTACATCCAGAGAAAATTGAAACCGTACTGCGGCATGGGTTACTCCTTGATGTCAGTATTTCTTCCCTGTTCGAGGAGCGACGTCTTGTTCCCTGCTTTGGCCCTTGACTCTTGCCCGATTGTATGATATAGTACGTTGTTCAACGATGACGCTTTTCGCAATTCGCGCCGTCCGTATTTTAGGCGGCAGAGAAGGACTCGGAAATGGCACGGTTGACTGACAACAGTGGCGCCCTGCTCGGCGGCCTGGAGATCCCCCTGTCTCGCCTCCTGTCCCCGCTCAGTGGGACGCAGAGGAGCGGCGGTGGGACGGCGATCACCGCCCCCGCCGGGCCGCCCCGGACCCCGGAGTATGGGCCGGGCGAGATCGTTTTCGCGCTGCACTGCGCGTATGGCACTTTTCACCATTTGATCTACTCCGCCGCCCCCCAGGCGACGGCGGGCAGCAGCCGGCGGTCGGCCCGCCGTCCGGGCTGCGATGCGCTGATCGAGGAGCCGGAGGAGAGGCAATTCTGCCCCGCCTGCGGCGGCTACTACTGCGCGTGCCACGCTGACCCGGACGCGCACGAGTGCCGCTCCGTCCGGCGATCCGGGTAGGATTGGGTCGGGGCGGGGTTCATCCCCGCCCTTTTCCCCATCGCGCGCCCCCATAACACGGAGGAACCCATGTCACCGGAAGACGACGCGCCCGCGCAGGGTGAGGCCCCCTCGCTGCCCCCCGCGCCAGCCCCTAGACACGACTCGCGCCGGCGCCTGCTGCGGCTCGCGCCCCTGCTGCCGCTCGGCTCCCTGCTCTGGTGGGCGCTGTCCCGCCGGCCCGACCCCGACGCCGGCAAGCTGCGCGTCACGGCCATTGACGTGGGGCAGGGCGACAGCACCCTGATTCAGACCCCGGCGGGCCGCACCATCCTCGTGGACGGTGGCGGGGCCAGCGATGAAGTGGGCGCGGATGCCGACGACGTCGGCGCCCGTGTCGTCGTCCCTTTCCTGAACTATCTGGGCATAAGCCGGCTGGACGTGCTCGTCCTGACCCACCCGCACGGCGACCACGTCGGCGGCCTGGCTGCCGTGCTGCGCTCCGTCGAGGTCAGCACCGTCCTGGACGGCACTCTGCTCCCCTACCCTTCCCCCGCCTATGCCCAGTTCCTCGCCCTGGTCCGCGGCAAGGCCATCCCCTACGCCCGCGCCGTGCGCGGCATGACCTTGGACATGGGCGACGGCGTCACCCTGAGCGTCCTGAACCCGCCGCCTTCGCCCCTCTTCGGCACGGCTGCCGCATTCGGGACGGGCACGGACGACGCGGCCATCAACAATTACTCGGCCTCCCTGCTGGTCCGGTACGGCCGGACGCGCTTCGTCCTGACCGGCGACGCCGAGAACGAGGCCGAGGGCGCCATGCTCGCCGCCGGCGGCGACCTGGCCTGCGACGTGCTGAAGGCCGGGCACCACGGCTCCAAGAACGCGACGGGCGATGACTGGCTTTCGCGCCTGAAGCCTCGGCAGGCCGTGATCTCCTGCGGCCGGCACAACCGCTTCGGCCACCCTGCCCCGTCCACACTGGCCCGCTTGGACGCGGCCAATATCGAGACCTTCCGCACCGACCGTCAGGGTGCGATCTCCTTTGTCAGCGACGGGCGGACGGTCACGGCCCGACCTTTCGTGCATCTGCGGCCCCCCAGCAACGAATCGGCATGAAAAAAGCATAAATATTTTCGCGTCCGCGCTTCTTCCCCGTCCTCCTCCTCTCGGTTTGTAATCTGCCTTTCGATTTCGTTTTACGATACGTTTACGATAGGCCTGTATACTGTTCCTGTAACGACCAAGCGCTGCGACCTTGCTCCCCAAAGGGGCAGCTTGTGGCCGGGTCCGGCTCTGACAGGAAAGGAACGCACTCATGCAGATCTCACGGTTTCGCGCGCGACCGCCGGTGGCCTTCGCGTTGGCCCTCTTCGGCCTCCTCCCGCTGGCCTGGAAAGCCTCCGAGGCGGCGCCGGGCCACGGCGCGGCGCACAGCGCTCTGCGCGCCCATTCCGCCCCGCACCCGCACGGCGCCCCTACGGCCGGGCCGCCCACGGCGGTTCCGCTTTACACCTTCACCGACATCCCCGATGGGCTGGGCCCGCAGTCGCGGCTGCTTCAGGGCAGTGACGGCAACTTCTATGGGACCACGACGGGGGGCGGGAGCTTCGGGTTCGGGGCGATCTACCGGCTGACGCCGGCCGGGAAACTCACGGTGCTGGCCTCGTTCCCCAACACGCAGGGCGGCTCGAAACATCCGTCCGGCCCGCTGGTCGAGGGGCTGAACACGGACGGCACCCCCAACGGCGCTTTTTACGGCCTGACGGATCAGGGGGGCGACACCGGCGCCGGCACCGTCTATCTGTTCGCGGCGGACGGCGGCAGCCCGACGGGCTTCTCCATCACGCAGCTTTATTCCTTCACGGGCGGCGCGGACGGCGGCAGGCCGCTCGGCGCCCTGACGGTCGGGCGCAAGGCCGACGGCACCCCCGACGGCTACCTGTACGGGACGACGTCGCAGGGCGGCACGTCGGCGGACGGGACGGCCGGCGGGGGCGTGGTCTTCCGGGTGCCCAAGGACGGCTTCGCGGAAGACGTCCTGCACACATTCGCGGCTGTGGACACTTCCACCGGCACCGCCCCGATCAACGACGGCGGCGCGGTCCCGCGCGCGGGGCTTCTCCAGCGCAAAGGCGCCACCGGATGGGGCAGCTTCATCGGCACTACCGCGCTCGGATTGGTGGTGGCGATCCCAGTCGCGCTCCTCGCCTTCGGGAT
>JANOOM010000140.1:0-2071 GCA_031421335.1 Armatimonadota bacterium | reverse complement strand
GGACAGAAAAGGGCGCGATGAATCGTGCCCCTACGCTGACCTCTTCTGCCCGCGCCTCCTAGCCGAAGCCCTGCCGTTCAGGGCAGGGGATCGAGGCGGGGAAACCAATGGACACGACGCAGAAACTGCTGAAGACACTGGAGCAACTGCAAGAAATACACCCGTCTTGGAACTTTGGTCCGCTCGCCGCCAACATCTCCCTGTTCGTCAAAGGCCCGGTTAAGTCGGCGGTCTACGATGTCGAGAATGGGGAACTGCTGAGGGCGGCACAGGAATATCTCGCTCAGGCCAAGGCCGCGCCGCGCGAACAGGTCGCCGCGTAGAGAGTCCCACGCCTGGCATCCATCACCTCGCCCACTCCAAGCCAGGCGACGGCCACGTCAACGAGGACCTGGTGATCGTGCGCCCGCACCCCGGCGACACCGATCTCTTGCTGTAGGGACACCAACGCCGCCATCAACATTCTTGCAATCGCAAGAAGCCAACTTCTTGCAATCGCAAGAAGCCAATCGCCCTGGGATAACACGGCGGGGATGAAAGAAGCCCAAGAGGCTCCTCGGCTTTAGCCGATGGGGAGTTATCACGAAACGACACGAACGAGGCAAAACGGACCGCAATGATCATTGAAGCGCGCGAAGACGTCGTAAAGCTCGAAGGCACCCTCGACAAAAACCTGTGGCCGACCATCCAGGCGGCGGCGAACCTGCTGCTACGCCACCACCCGGAGGGCATCATCGTGGACGGAAGCGGGCTGGCGGGCTGCTCGCCCGAGGGCGCGAAGACTTTCCGGGATGCCATGAACTACATCGAGCGCTACCGGGCGCACATCGTCGTATCGGCCCTACCGGAGAACGTGATGGAGGTCATCCGGGCCGTGCCGGGCGTCCGCTCGCGCCTGCCTGTGGCAGCCTCCATCGAGGAGGCGCGCGCCTCGCTGAGTCTGTCCAAGCCCGGCACGGGCCGGGCGACGGTCGGGGGGACTGCGCCGCAGACCATCCTGGTGCCGCTGCTGCGCCCTGACGACCCGCAGGCCGCCAGCGGCCTGGCCTGCCGGCTGGCGCGGACCGACGCCTCACACAAGTCGCTTTTGCACCTCGCCTACGTCCTGGAAGTGCCGCGCCACCTGCCACTCGCCGCGCCGCTGCCCGAGGAAGAGGCCGCGGCGGCCCGGACCCTGGACGCCGCCGCTGCCTGCGCCCGCAGTCAGGGGGTGACTGTGGAACTGCATGTGACGCGCGCCCGCGACGCCGGGGAAGAGATCGTCCAGCAGGCCGCGTCCCTGGGCGCCTCGCTGATCGTCCTGACCTACCTGCCCTCGGGCGACCCTTCCGACACCCTGGTGGAGCGCGTCACCCGCACCATCTTGGAGCGCGCCCCGTGCGAGGTGGTTCTGAACAAGCAGGCGGCGCGCTAAGGGGTGGGGTCGTGCGGCTTGAAGGGCCTCGCGCGGTGCCTCCGGTGAGGCTTCATGCGCGGCTCCTGCGGTCTCGGCGCGCACGACCGTGAAGCGCATCCCGAGGGCGCCCAGGATGGCCTGCCCACCCGCGCCGGTGCCTGCCCGGAAAACGGCATAGCGTCATCGCACGGCAGGGAACAGGAGGCGGCGGGGTCCCCCCGCCGCCCCTCCGTCAACCATCCAGGCCCTACATCGGGTGTTCACCCACTTCCGCCTCAAAGTCCGCGAGGCACGCCTTCAGGGACTTGACTACCTTCTGCCGGTACGGCCAGGTCATCGCGCGCAAGGGCAGGCCGTCAGTTGGGACATGCACCCAGTAAGTCATCGGCCCGCACCGCCAAGCCACCTTGTGCCGTCTCGTGCGATATCATCGTGTCTCCCGACTGGCTAGCCCAGCACTTCCAAACTGTTCGGCAGGTGCGTCAGGATCTCACAGCCGTCTTCCGTGACCAAAATATCCTCCTCCACGCGCACGCCGCCCCAGTTCTCCAGATAGATGCCCGGCTCGACCGTCATCACCATGCCGGGCGAGAGGACGAGAGACTCGGCGCGGGCGGAGAAGCCGGGGCCGTCGTGGACCGAGCGGCCCAACGAATGGCCCAGGCCGTGACCGAA
>JANOOM010000139.1:0-9524 GCA_031421335.1 Armatimonadota bacterium | reverse complement strand
ACCCTCCCGTCTCGGGAGGGTCGACGCGGAGCGGCGGGGTGGGTCACCGCCGCCGCACCTGCTCCCCTGCCTTCTGACCCGCTTTCCGTACCCGCTGCGCCCGGTCCTGCCGCTTCGCCCGTGCGAGTGGCGAGCCGGAAGAAACGTCCGCGCCCGCCGCCGGGGTGGCATGGGCCGTCCGCTTCATCCGTGTCGCCGCGCTGTCTTCGACCTCGTCCGCGTAGACAGCCGACGTTTCCGCCCCGAGCAGCAGGATCATCATCGAGTAGTAGACCCACAAGACGAAGGCGATCAAGTTGCCGAGTTCGCCGTAAAGGGACTTGTTCGGCTTGAGCAGATAGACCGACAGGCCCTTCTTGACCACCTCAAACGCGATCGCCGCCACTATGCCGCCGACCAGGGCCGATCTCCAGGAAACGTTTGCTGAGGGCGACGGCAGGTACTTGTACGTCACGGCGTACATCAGGGCGCTGACAATGACCGCCCCGAGTTCCAGCGCGCCGGACATCAGGGCGCCGCTGAACGGCACGTCCCGCGCGTAGCTGCTGTTGGAGATCGCCGAAGAGGCCGCCGTGGCGGCGAGCGAGAGGACGAGAAGGACGCCGACGCCAATTAGCAGGCCCAGCGCGACCCCGCGCAGCACAAACCAATTGCGCTTCTCCTGCGTCTGCCAGGCCGCGTTCATGGCCGTCGAGCCGTTGATGAAGATCTGGATCGCCGCCCAAACGGCGCCCAGCAGGCCGACGATGCCTGCGAGGCCGTGCCCTTGCAGAATGTGCAGCAGAGTCGGTCCGGCGTGCTGCGCCTTTTCGTCGGCGGCGATGCCCGCGCGCCACATGAGATGCTGGACCTCATTGCCCGCCGCTCCTGGCAGGATCTGCGAGGACAGCAGGCCCTCAATCTTTTGCAGGGCCTCGTCAGGCCGGTGCGAGAAGATCAGCCCGAGCACCCACAGGCCGACCAGCAGCAGGGGAATAAAGGCCAGGACAAGGAAGAATGCCAGGCCGGCAGCCAGCAGTCCGCCGTTGTTCTTGCCGAACCGCTCGAACACGCCGAAGATGAATCTGATCCAGAAGATTCGCTTCAACCGCACCAGTATTGCGTTCATGGGTGTCCTTCAGAGAATCCTTAGCCGGGCCGGACGGTGACCTTGGCGCTGTCCGAGGCGGGGGAGCCGGAGGCGTCAAGCTCAGTCGCTGTGAGCGTGAAGACCGTGTCGCGGTTGCCCCCGAACAGCAGGGTACGGACCTTGAGCGAAAGCCCCTCGGCGGTCCACTCCCCGTTTTTGTCGGTGACCACGTCTTTGGTGGCGCTCTGGCCGCTCACGGGCAGGATGCCGCCGAGGGCTTTGCTATCGTAGGTGACAACCAGGCGGACCGTGCTGCCAGGCACGGCGCGGCCCTTGACCGTGAGCGGCTGGTTCGCGTCCACATATTCCGAATCGGCGGGGCTGATGATCTTGGGCGCGGGGGGCGGGCCGGCCGCCACTGAGAGGCCCGTCGCCAGACTCGTGTTCACGACGGTGCCGTCCCGCGCCTCATAGCGCGCTGTCACCGGGGCGTCCTGGACGCTGTCGCCGGCCTTGATGGTGTACTCGCCGACATAGACTCCGGCATCGGTCTCGCGCAGGGGGATGGCTTTCACCAGACTGCCGACGGTCGCGGTCGCCTTGCCGCCCGGCTGCGCCTTGAGCGTGAACACGACGGTCGCGCCCGCTCCGACGGCCTTGCCGGTCGGCTCGTTGGTGGTGAAGGACTGGACGACGCGGCTGGTGGAGACTTTGAAGCCCCAGCTTTGGGTGGCGACGTTGCCCGCCTGATCGGCCACCGTGACCGCAACGGTGTGCCCGCCGCTCGCGAGGGCGTCGGACGGCTTATAGGTGAACAGCGAGGCCGTCACGGCGGCATCGGCGGTGACGTTCCGACCGTCCAGGAGGATTGAGGTCGCGCTGGGGTTCACCTCGGCGCCGGCGGGATGCGAGAACGTCGCGTAGATCAAAGGACGATCGGTCTCGACGGTGGCGTCGCGGGCCGGCCCGAAGTCGGTGACCTTCGGCGGCTGCGTGGCGATAGTTAGAGTCCCTGGCGCCTGGATCAGAGCGCTCGTCACTCCCCCAGCCACCAGTTTGCCCAGGACGGAAGCGCGCGGCGCGCTCGCATTCCGAGTGGCCGTATAGGTGCCCGTGTAGACGCCAGGAGAGGTCTCGCGCATGGCGATGTCCTCGGCCACGCCGGGGATCGAGAAGGTGGCCTTGCCGCCCGGCGTTCCGGCCAGAGTCGCCGTCAGGGTGTCGCCGGCCCGCAGGGGCTTTACAGCGTCGGTGGTGAACGAGGTTACTTCCACCGAGGCCATGACCGGGGCGGGCGTGCCGGGCGGGGCGGGGGCCTGGCCGGGCGGCGTCGGGTTGGTGTCCCCCGCTGTCGCTACGGCCACGCCGTAGCCCAAGTTGTTGGCGGGGTTCGTGCGGATGACCACCTTCTCGGCGGGCTTCAAATCGCTCAGGACCACCGGCAGGCCATCGAAGGTGATGGGTGCGTTCGGAGTCAGCTCGACCACACGCCCGCTGTCCAGCGTGATCGCCGAATTGCCGCTTGCGAGCTTGCCGATGCCGACGATGGTCCCGGACACCTCGCCGAAGGTCGCCGTCACGATGGTCGCCGCGCCGTCCGCCCCGCGCTGCACGGTCACCTGATCGCCCATCTTGATGGCGCTCAGGGGCGACTCGACGGCGGGCTGGCCCGCCGTCGAGCGCAGGACGATGGTGCTGGCGGCGAGCGGCACGACCGTGTTCCTGCCGCCGACCCGAAGCGTGAGCTTGCTGGGCGTCGTGTTGGTGTAGACACCGGTCACTTCCCCCATCACCACACCGTTGTCGGCAACCGGCGTCGGCAGAGTAGCAAGGTGCGAGTCCACGGTCTTGATCGTCACCGTGCGGATGGCTGGGTTCCAGCCGACCGACGCCCCCAGCGCGCTGGCGATGAAGCCAAGCGGGACCAGGATCGTGCCATTGACGAGCTGGGCGGGCTGCGGCAGTGCGCGCGGCTGGCCGCTCACAGTCGCGGTCAGCGAGCCGAGCGGCAGGATGATCGCCGTCGCGCCCTTCTGCCCGTAGACGGTCTGGGCGCCCTTGTCGAACCGGACGGTCGCGCCCAGCGCTTCAAAGATGTCGCGCATGGGGACGAGGGTCGAGCCTCTGACCTGCATTGGCGGCGTGTGGGCGAAAGCCAGCGGCACGCCGTTGAGGACGACACGGATCGGGCCTGCCGCCCGCGCGCCTGTCCCAACGAGGGCGAGAACGGCGGCGGAAGCAAGGAAGACAGAGAGCTTAGGTGGTGATTGCATTAAATTTGACGCTCCTATGGCGTTTGGCACCAGTGGCGCTGTTTTCAATGTATCCGAACGGCTGGTTTCCGAAACACCGAAGGGGAACTGGGGCCGGCCTTTCAAGGCCGGTTCCCCGCTCGCCGCCTTCGGGTACAATCTCCTCATGCGCTCCTTCTGCCTACTCAGCCGCCCATTCGCCCTGACCCTCGCCCTGGCTGCCGCCTGCCTCACCACTGCCGGCCCTGTCCCGGCACAGGCCCGAATGCCTCCTGTCCCCACCCCTCTCACCATCACCGTGCAGCCCGGCGCGCGGCAGGCATTTGGGGGCTTCGGCGCGAGCGGCCTGAACTTCGGGCGCGAGTACCAAACCCTGACATTGGCCCAGCGACAGACCGTCTCCGGGCGGCTCTGGCGCGGCCTGAAGTTCAAGACCCTGCGGCTGTGGTTCAACGCGGACCAGTACGCGCCGACGCCCGGCGCGCACGACCTGTCGCAGTTCCGGGGAAACTATGTGGACTCAGGTATGATCGCCGACGCCCGCCGGAACGGCGTCACCACGCTGCTGCTTGCCCCCGACGGCCTGCCCCCTTACATGGCCGAGAAGAGCGCGGCCGGCAGTTCCGACACCGGCATGGCGCTTAAAGAGGGCGAGGCCGCGCCTTACGCCGACCTCCTGGCCGACTTCCTGCGGCGACTTAAACAGCAGACCGGGGTCGTGCCCGACGTCACCGGCGTCCAGAACGAGCCGAACGACCGGGAGCGCTTCACGCCTGCCGAAATCGCCCTCGTCGTCAAGCACCTGCGCGCGGACCTCGACGCGCAGGGCATGGCGCGGGTCAAAATCATCGCTCCCGAGAACGCAAGCGCCGATGGGTCATTGTACGCCCAGCTTGACGCTTTGCGCGCCGACCCCGCCGCCTGGGCCGCGATGTCGGGCATCGCCTCGCACTCCTACAACATGGCGGCCACCGCCGAGGCTGCCCCCTACGTCGTTGGCACGGGCAAAAGCTACTGGATGACCGAGGCCAGCGACAACGGCCCCGAAGCCCCCGGCGACGCTTTGCGGGCGGCTTCGCTCGCCTCCCGGTTCCTCAGCGATATGAACCACCGGGTCACGGACTGGGTCCATTTCGTCGGGTTTGAAGTGCCCGACCCGCACGACAACGCGACCCGCATCCTCGCTTACACGCCCCGCCCGTTCGCCGTCACCACATTCCAGAAGTACTACTATTATGAGCAGTTGTCCCGGACATTCGACGTCGGCGCGGTTTTCCGGGCCAGCCTGAGCGGCGCCGAGGGCGACATGACCTACACCTACGGCAAGAAGCCCGGACTGACGGCGGCGGCGGCCCTGAACCCGGATGGGACCTGGGGTATCGGCCTGTCCAACTTTACTTCTTCGGCGTTCACCGACGCCGACGACCTTAAGGACTTCGCCGTCCACAACGGCGGCCACGCCGCCCGGACGTTCGCGGTGACGGTGCGCGTCCCGGAACTCGCCCGTGTCAAGGTGCTGCGGTTCGCCGTCCGCCGCTCCAACAGCGGCGTCAACGACGTGCCGGCGGGGACTGTCCTCATGCGCGGCGGCGTCGTCCTCGTCCCCGCCGTCGGGCCGCTGGACCTCGTCACCCTGCGATCACTGCCCGCAACAAAGAAGGAATAGAACCCAATGACCACACCTTTGACCTTAGACCTGACCGGCCGCGTCGCTGTCGTGACCGGCGCGACCGGCCAGCTCGGCCGCGTCATGGCCCGAACCCTCGCGCAGTGCGGCGCCGATGTCGTGATCAACTACTTCCGCAGTGAAGACATGGCCGAACAGCTCCGGTCGGAGCTGACCGAAATGGGGCGGCGCGCACTCGTCGTCCGCGCCGACGTCACCGACAAGGCGCAGGTGGACGCCCTGCGCGACCAGGTGCGGGACGCCCTGGGGCCGGCGGACATCATCGTCAACAACGCCGTCAGCCAGTACGGCTGGACATCTGTATTGGAGCAAGCCCCCGAAGACTACGAGAGCCAGTTCCGCTCCTGTGTCCTGCACAACGTTTTGATGGCCCAGGCGTTCGTGCCGGGCATGATCGCGGGGGGGAAAGGCGGGCGCGTCATCGGCATCAACACCGAATGCGCCATGCAGAACTTCGCCTCCCAGTCCGCCTACGTTTCCGGCAAGCGCGGCATGGACGGCATTTTGCGCGTGCTCGCCAAGGAGGTCGGGGAGCATGGCATCACGGTCAACCAGGTCGCGCCGGGCTGGACGGTCAGCGATCGCGACCGTGAATCGGGCGGCGAGGACCAGCCCGGCTACTCCGCCACCGTCCCCCTGCGGCGGCGCGGGACCGATCAAGAGATCGCGAACGTCGTCGCGTTCCTGGCTTCGGACCTGTCGAGCTACATCACCGGCGTTTACATCCCGGTCTGTGGCGGCAACGTCATGCCGGCGATCTAGGGACTCGAAACGGCGTAGGGGCGCTGCTTGCTGCGCCCCTACGGACTACCGGCTTCGCCCGCGGGGGGAAAGGCCCTCGACGCCCCTTAGCAGCGGGCGGTCACAGTCGCCGCATTGCGGGCGGCGAAGGGGCAGGTCGAGAGGAAGCACAGCGAGCCGTTGGGGCGGGTGGAAGTGGACGAGTACACCGTGGGCCAAGGCGGCACGCGGGCCAGGTTCTTCTGTGACAACGCCTACACTCAAAGAAAGCAAACCCATTCACATCGTCTTGATGAAGACCGGCGCGGGCTGGCGCGTGTCGGAGTACCGCTGCGACTTCAGCCCCGCCGGAGCAAGGAACCGCCCCTACCGGGTACAATGACCCCATGCTGACTTTCCAGTGGCCCACCATCATCGCCGCCTTCCTCGCCTCGCTCGTCGAGTTCGTGGAGGCCCTGACCATCGTGCTCGCCGTTGGGGCCGTGCGCGGGTGGCGGCCCGCGCTCCTCGGGGCGGTCGGGGCGGCGGGCCTTTTGGCCGTGTTGGTCCTCGCCTTCGGGCCGCGCCTGGCGAGCCTGGACGCGCACTTGTTCCAGCTCGTCGTCGGCCTGCTGCTGCTGCTGTTCGGCCTGCGCTGGCTGCGGAAGGCCATCCTGCGAGCGGCGGGCGTCATCGCCCTGCACAACGAGGAAAAGGAATATGCCGAGACGGAGGCCGCCCTGCGGGGGAAGAGCGCGGGAACGGGCTTCGACACCGGGGCAGCCCTGACCTCCTTCAATGGCGTCTTCATCGAGGGCATCGAGGTCGTTTTCCTGGTCGTCTCCATGGGCGCGGCCTCCCACCACCTAGCGGCGGCCTCGGCAGGGGCGGGTGCGGCGGCCGTCCTGGTCGTCGCCCTGGGGCTGGCCGCGCGGCACCCACTTTCGCACATCCCCGAGAACGCCCTGAAGCTAGTCGTCGGCACCCTGGTTTCGGCCTTCGGGACGCTGCTGGTCGGGGAGGGCTTGCAGATCGAGTGGTCGTTCGGGGACGCCTGGACGCCGCTCGTACTGTCGGCGGGGTGGCTCATCGTGGCGGGCCTGGGCGTCGCCCTGGCGCGAATGATGCGGGCGGGGGGGAGGGTGCGCGCATGAAACTCCTGCGAAACATCCTGTCCGAGATCGTCGGATTGTTCGTGGACGACTGGGCGTTCGCGGCCCTGGCCCTGGCCTGGGTCGCCCTGTTCGCGCTGCCCGGCGTGCGCGCCCATGCCTCACTCGCCGGCCCCATCCTCTTTCTAGGGCTTGCCCTCCTGACGCTCGTTTTCGTGGCACGGAAGTCCCGACGCTGAAAATTCCCTGCCGACCGCGCCTCCGCCGGGCACATTTCCTCCCTTCATATGGTATGCTAGGGTATACACCTGGCCCGCCTCAGACCCATTTAAGGTCAGCGGGCCGAAAAGAAAGCCTCTCGAATGCACATCCGCACGATTCAGCACGCCGTTCCCACCAAAAAAGTCACCAATGACGACATCCTGGAGACCTTCCGGCGGGAAAGTGCCGGGCGCCTCCCGGCGGCGGAGATCGACAAGCTGGAGAAGCAGGTCCGTGAAACGCTCTTCACGGCCGGCACACAGGTTCGCTACAAGCTAAACGACGGCGAGAAGGCCATTGACTTCGTGCTGGCGGCGGGCCGGGCGGCCATCGCGCAGGCGGGCATCACGGCCAAGGACGTGGATTTCCTGATCTACACCGGCGTCGGGCGCGGCTGGCTCGAGCCGGCGATGGCGAACGTCGTCCAGTCCGAGCTGCACATGCCGAACGCGACCTGCTTTGACATCCTGGACGCCTGCGCCTCCTGGCTGCGGGCGATGCAGGTGGCGCGCTCCCTGATCCAGGGCGGGACGTACAAATGCGGCATGATCGTCAACTGCGAGAGCAGCCTGGTCCGCTCTTTCTGGTGCTCGGAGATCAAGGACGCCAACGACCTCAAGCACCGGGTCGCCCAGTTCACCATCGGCGAGGCGGCGACGGCCACCATCGTGACCGACGAGAACCCGGACGACGACTTTTATTTCAACTTCAAGAACTTCGGCGAGCACTATAAGCTCTGTATGATCCCCCTGGAGAACCTCGCCGACTTCCTGCCCTCCGACCCCGACCCGCGCTACGCGGCCACGCAGTTCTTCTCGCTCTCGCGCGAGCTTGTCGTCACGACCGTCAAGAAGATCGCCGAGGTCTACAACGCCGACCGCCACTTCAGGGACCGCGACTACGACATCGCCTTCGGCCACGAGGCCAGCCAGAAGGCGTCCGAGGTCCTGGTCAAGCACCTGGACATCCCCAAGGGCGTTTATTACAGCGTCCACCCCCGCTACGGCAACTGCGTCTCGGCCTCCGTGCCGCTGGGCATGAGCCTGGCCGCCCAGGAGGGCCGCCTGAACCGGGGTGACAAGACTTTGATCGTCGTCGGCAGCGCGGGCGTCTCGGTCGGCCTGGCGACGTTCACCTACTAATTTCCCCCGGCGAATGCCGCGAACCTTTCCCATCGCTCCTTGCGTTTGTGTCTTTATGAGGCCAAACGGAAGGAGCTTTTTCATGTCCACCCCCAGACGCCGACGCCTTTTATCGGCGGCTGCCCTCGGCCTCGTGGTCATCTTCACACTTTTTCTTTCCGGCTTGCTTTCGCCGCGCCCCACCCCGCGCTACGCCGTCACCGACCTCGGCGTCCTGCCGGGTTACGCAGTGAGCCGGGCGACTGCTGTCAACAGCAAAGGAGATGTCGCAGGTTCCATGGACCCGCTGGGGGGCGGTGATACGCGGGCGTACCTTTATCAGAATGGTCGAATGACGAGCCTCGGCGCTCTTCCGGGTGGGAGTGGCAGCAGGGCGCGCGGCATGAACTCGGCGGGCGACGTCACGGGCGTCGCCTCGCTGCCGACCGGGAAGCACGCCTTCCTTTACAGCGGCGGCAGGATGCGGGACCTCGGCACCCTGCCCGGCTTCCAGGACAGCACGGGCGTGGGCGTGAATGATTGGGGCGAAGTCGCCATCAATGCCATGAGCAGCCCCATGCAGTCGGGGCCGGCCCAGGGACAGGTTTTCCTCTACAGGCGGGGCAGGATGACGGAGATCAGGATGCCGCCCGGCTGTTCGGAGAGCCACGCCCGCGGCATCAACAACGCCGGGCAGGTCGTCGGCGACTGCCTCTGGTCCGCCCGCCGGGTCGGCGGGACAGGCCCCTTCCTTTACGATAGCCGGACCGGGGCGGTGACGATCTTGCCTATGCCGGCCCCCTACTTGCGAGGATGGGTGAGCCAGGTCAACGATGCTGGGGAGGTCATCGGTGATGCCTCGCAGCCCGGTTGTTGCCTTCACGCCACCCTCTGGCGCGGGAACCGTATGACCGACTTGGGGGCGCCGGCCGGCTATCCCAACAGCATCGGCGAAAGCTTGAACAGCCGGGGCGAGGCGGTCGGCAACTGCTTCCTCGGTCTCGACTCTTTCAAGGGGTTTTTATCAATGCATGCAGGTGGTGACAACGCCCTGCGGCGGTATCTGGACCGCTCTTCCGAACATGCCTTCGTCTACAGCGGCGGTAAGATGCAAGACCTAAACGACCTGATCCCCAGAGACGCGGATTGGATACTGGAGGAGGCGCATGGCATCAACGACCGGGGCCAGATCGTGGGCAAGGGCCTGCACTTCGGGCGAGAGCGCGCGTTCCTGCTGACGCCGCGATGAACCCACCCCGGCACAAGTGCCGACCCTCCCGAAACGGGAGGGTGAGGCTGAGG
>JANOOM010000138.1:0-8292 GCA_031421335.1 Armatimonadota bacterium | reverse complement strand
CGCCCTCCTGGTTTTCCGCTCTGTATCCCGCACCTCTACCGCGCCCAGTCAGAACACCCGCGCGGTCTTCGCAAACACCGCCGGCGCTTTTGGCTTCACAGCCGTGTTCACCCGGTCCACCAGCACCGGATGGCCCGCTTCGCGGAACACCATCCGCAGCCCGGCGAAACGCGGGGCGCTCGCCTCGCAGGCGCGGAATTCTGCCGACTGGCCCGGCATCAGGGGGCTGACCGTTAGGTAGCCACTGCCCCGGAAGATCTCCCGGCCTGCATGGTCCATCAATGTCGGTACGACCTGCGTGTAGGTCAGGGGCAGAGTGCCGGTGTTGGTGACGCGCCCCCGAACGACCAGCCCGCCCGCGCCGGTTTCGGCCTTCTGCCAGTCCACCCGGACGTGGTAGGTAGGCAGGGCGAGCGGCGGCTGGGCGGAGGCGGACGACATTGGCGGCAGGCCAGGGGCGACAACGCCCACGAACGCAGCGACCAGCAATGACGGGGAGCATTTCATGATGAGAAAACCCTTTCGACGTTCATTTTCGGCACGTCGGGGGTTTATCTTCAATCCCTACGTCAAAAGGCTTGACAGACGGGGGCTTAATAGGCTATCATTACAGCGCCTCCGGTGAGAGAATTATCCTCCCTCGGGCGGCATAACGGGGTGTAGCTCAGTTTGGTAGAGCGCTCGGTTCGGGACTGAGAGGTCGCAGGTTCAAGTCCTGTCACCCCGACCATAAACTGTTTATAGCTAGCAATGACAGCTCAGGAGGTTTCCTGGGCTGTTGTCGTATGTATGTATCCCAATCTCCTGCTTTGGAGGAAGAATGCGCCCCATCCTCGCCTGCGCCCTGTTCTTGACTACTTCCCCCACCCTCGCCGCCGAAGCGCCCGGCGCCCTCCGCATCGGGCTTGACCACTCCCTCCGCCATTCGACGATCCTCTTGCTTTCCAGCGAGCGGCCCTTCTCAGTCACCGACGCGCAGGCGCATGGCGCAGTCGCGCACGGGGCTGCGGGCGCCATCTACAAAGTGACCGTCTCTCCCGAGGGACTGGCGCTGGCGCGGCTTGATGGGCCGGCGGACGTGCCGGTCGCCGATGACGGCAGGACCTCCCTGAGCGCGATGCCGGGTGCAGGCGGGTTCGTCAAGGTCGCGCGCATGGACAACTGCCCGCCGGGAACGAAAGGCATTCCCTGGCACCACTATCGGGGCTTCCTGACGGTACGGCGCGAGCCGGACGGCACGATGCGTGTAGTCAACACGGTGCCGCTGGAAGCTTATCTGTATGGGGTGCTGCCCGCCGAGATCGGCACGAAGGTCCCACAGGAGGCGATGAAGGCGCAGGCGGTCGCGGCCCGGACGTATGCCTTGAAGAACCGGGATAAGTGCATCAAAGACGGCTTTGACCTGGATGACACGACGCGCTGCGAGGGGTATGAAGGGGTGGACGGCGAAACGGCCGCCTCGAACGCCGCCGTGGACGGCACGCGTGGGCAGATACTGACCTATCAGGGTCACCTGATTGACGCTTGCTTTTCCACCGACAGCGGCGGAATGACGGCCTGCGATAGCGGCGGGGATTGTCCGTATCTGCAAGCAGTGCCGGACGGAGCCGACGGCCTCGACTACGCCGCGAATGGGCGCTATCACACCTGGACGCAGACCTGGACACCCGCCCAACTGGCACTGGCCCTAGTGCGGGACCCACGGACCCACGTCTCTAAGTTCGTTTCACTCACAGTGGACGGGCTGGACGCCTCGGGCCGCATCACGACGGCGACGGTGGCCGGGGCGGACGGCACCCTGCGGACGGTGACGGGGCCGCACCTGCGAGAAATCTTAGGGTACGACAGCCTCCGAAGCACGCGCGTCACGCTGACGCGCACCCCGGCGGGGAACTACCGGTTCGACGGCAAGGGCTGGGGACATGGGATGGGGATGTCTCAGGACGGGGCCGTCGCGATGGCCGGGCCGCCCTACCGGAAGACGTATGTGGAGATCCTAAAGCACTACTATGTCGGTGTCCAGATCGCCCAGGACACGGCCCTCGGCCTGGCTAAGGTCGCTCGGCACGGACTTTGATGGCGTCCAAGATCTTCTGCGTGTTATCGCGCATCAGCCGGGCCACAACGGCTTTCAGCAGCGCCCCGATCAGCGGGATTTCCAGTTCGTAATCGATTTCTGACTTGAAGACCGTCACATTCGGCCCTTCCGGCGTGAATGTCCACAGGCCGCCGTAAGAAGTGTAATCACCCTTAAGCTGCGTGAACCGGCAGGTGTGCGTCGCCTCGTCCCACAAGTCTTCCTCAGTCCAGCGCACTTTCAGCTTGAAGTCGCGTGCCACCGCCACCCAGTCCGTCACCGTGCGGCTGCCGTCCCCGTTGCGCTCGACCACGAGGACGCTCTCCACGTCCGGCATGAACTCCGGAAACGATGCTTGGTCCCGCGCCAGCGCGAAAACAGTTTCCAAAGGGGCATTGATCTCGGCGGAGTTCTCGATATGCGGCATCCTACGGTCCTTCCCGTCTACCAGGCCAGGTTTCGGACCAGGCCGACGACCTTGCCGGCGATGTCCACAGTGTCGAAGTACATCGGCTTCATCCGCTTGTTGGCGGGCTGCAACCGGATGCGCGACTTCTCCTTGTAGAACCGCTTGACGGTCGCCTCGTTGTCAATCATGGCGACGACGGTCTCGCCGTTGTCGGCGGTCTGCTGGCGGCGCACGACTACGAGGTCACCCTCATGGATGCCGTCCTCGATCATGCTGTCTCCGATGACGCGCAGCATGAACCCCTCTCCCGAAAGAAAGTCCGAGGGCAGTGGGAACACGTCTTCCACATCTTCCACGGCCAAACGCGGCTTGCCCGCCGCCACCGTTCCGATGATCGGCATCTGGGTGACGGGCTTGTTCATCATCCGTCCTTCGCCTCCCGCGAGGCCCGTTAGCTTGATGGCCCGGGTCAACACGGCGTCCCGCTCGATGTGTCCCTGCTCTTGCAGCGACTTCAAGTGCGCGTGGACCGTGGACGACGACGACAGGCTGACCGCGCTTCCGATCTCGCGGACGGTCGGCGGGTAGCCATGCACGTCCATGTGCTGCTGGATGTAGCGCAGGATCTGTTGCTGGCGGCTGGAAATTGTCTTTATCATGGTAAGATGCCTTCCCCTCTCAGAATGAAAAGATGGACGCGGCACATACGTTCGGCAACGTATGTTCGGCCTGCACCGCTATTATAGCACCAAATGAGACATTTGACAAGCGTTACAACTCAATCAGCCAGAAAAGCGCCTAACTCTAGCTCTTGAAAGATTTAGACAAAAGCCTCGCCACACAGAGCGGGGCGAAGCGCATCTTAGTAGACGCGGATGCCCGGTGTCGGGTTCGCCCCGTCGTTCTGGTTGTGGCGGCCCTGCGGCATGTAGTAGATGAAGGCGGCGACCAGGAGGAACCCGACAGACATACCGACGATCCACACCCACGTCCGCAGGTCGCCCCAGTCAAAGCGTTTCTGGCGCTGTTCGGCGGCGTCTGTCCCGCGCAGTTTGGCGAAAGAGATGTCGCCTCGTGCTGAGGCGTCTTCGGCGTCCCGCTCCGCCCGGCGGGCGCCGAACTCGCCCCTGTCGTCGAGGATGGGGCCAGAGTTATGGCGCGGGCGCGGCGCGACCGGGGGCCGGTCCCACTCGTCTTCTTTTTCCTCGGGGTCGTCTTCCCATCCTTGATTTCCATCCGGGGCGTGTCCCCATCGGACCAAGTCAGTTGCCATTTATCTCCGTCTCCGTTTCTAATTTCCGCTCTTCAAAGCCCGCCGGGGGCACGAACGTCTCCGTCGCCGGCTCAAGCGACTTGGTGGCACGCACATGGACGCACGGGAAGTCTTTTTCTATGTAGTAGCGAAGGCCGCCGTCCGCCTGGAAATAGACGCCCTCGGCGTCCGGCGCAGCTAATCTTTCACGGTCGGCCGCGGAGACCTCTATGTGGGCAGTGTTCTCACCGGAACTGAGCCTCGTCTGCGTCCCCGCCCGGACCGCCACGCGCCAGGCTGCGCCGCCGGGGAAGCAAAGCTCCTCCGAGACCTCTTCGCCGCGCGTGATCGTCGCAAACTCCGTCGGCGTGATCCGAAGACGGATACTGTTATGGTTCCAGCGGACTTTCATGTCGTGCCGCCCTTCTCACCGGTCGCCAGGCGCGACAAATCCGGGTCATTGGCGGCGGGCTTGCCGGCGGCGACGAAAGCTGAGCGCAGGGCGAAGCCGCCGCTCAGGGCAATCAAGCCCGCCGCCACCGATAGCCAGCGCTTGGCGGGCTTTGCGACGGGCAGCCGGTTCAGCACTTCGGGCACGATCAGCCCCGCCACGATGGCGCCCCACAGATATTCGTCTTTGTACTTGCCGTGCGTCAGCGGCTTCGCCAGTGGCCCGGCCTGGGCCAGAAAGCCGGCATGACAAACTGCTTCGGCGACATGAGCGACGGTTTCGACTTTGCCCAGTGCCTCGGTCGCCGCCCCTTCCTGCCCCAGCGCCTCCAGGGTCATCTTGATTGCCCCCGAGCCGGCCGCCACGGCGCTCGCGCTAAATAGCGCCCCGATCCACGAGTTGCGGCTCCACAGCGGGTTCGAGGTCGTGGATAGCAGAACGCCCGTATAGCCGGCCAGCAGCAAGCCCAAGGGCACACCCGCGCCGTCGGCGATCAGGCCGGCCGTTTCATCCACTGCTTTCGCCGTTCCGGTCAGCGGCGCGTCTTTGCGGAGGACCCGCAGGAACTCGCGCCCCACCGCAATACCGCCCATCAGGGTGTAAATGGTGAGCGTCCAGCTCCCCAGGTTCATCGGCGAAGACGGCTTCCACACGCGCAGCATGTGGTGGAACCGGGTCCGGTCGCCAAGGTCCCAGATCAGCAGCGGCGCGCACGGCAGTGCGGTCAGGGCGGCGATGGCCGTCCCCACCTGCGTCACATTGCGGTACTTCCCGCGTCCGAACCGATCGGCCAGACGGGCGATGCTGAACGCGCTGGTGGACAGCCCCCCCAGAAAGAAGTAGATGCCGACCTCGTGTGTCCAGACGGACGCCTTCAGCAACGGGACGTCGTAATAGGCCGGCGTGCCGTCCTTCTTGTCACCGGTGCTGAAAGCGGGGAGACCCTCCGTAAACGGCTTCTGCTTCAGCGTCTTTTCGAATGGTGTTTCGTTCTCTTTGTCCGGGTTCTTGTTGACCAGAATGCCGTCTACGGCGTCCCAGCGGCCCCGCGTCTCAGTCTCAAGCGGCATCGGCGGCCCCTTTCGCCAGGAGCAGGCCCGCCAAGGCCGTCAGCGCCAGCCCCGTCAGCAGGCTGGCCGCATAGCGCTTGTTCTGGGTCTTCAATGGTTGCGGCGGCGCTTCAGGAAGATTATACCTGTTCGGGTGGTCTTCCAGCAAGAAGAACGAGTTCAACCTACCGTAGTCGCCCACCGAGTCGGCCCCGTAAAGATAAGCGCTGTCGTTGCCCTGGGCGCGTAGGTCCTCGACGCGCGCGTTGGCACGCTCGCGGAGTTCATTTACTGGACCGAACTGGATAGAGGCCGTCGGGCAGACTTTGGCGCAGGCGGGGACCATGCCGCCCTTCTGGCGGTCATAGCACAGGGTACACTTGTGCGCGTGGCCATCCTCCGAGGAGCGCCCGATGACGCCGAATGGGCAGGCTGAGATGCAGTACCCACAGCCGTTGCAAATGTCGTCCTGAACGTAGACGTTGCCGTATTCGTTGTAGATGAGCGAGCCAGTCGGGCAGGACTGCACGCAGGGAGCGTCAACGCAGTGCTTGCAGACGTCGCTCATCATCAGCCAGCGCGATGACGTTTCGCCGATCTGTTCCTGGAACGCGACGTGCCGCCAGGTCGTCGCCGACAGGGCTTCCGTGTTGTCATAAGAGTTCCCAGTGAACTTGAAGCCGTCCGAGGGCAATTGGTTCCATTGCTTGCAGGCGACCTCGCAGGCTTTGCACCCGATACACAGGCTTGTGTCCGTGAAGAACCCCATCTGGTCCTCCCCGTCCGGACCGGGGCTGGGAACTTCCGTCAGCCTGGGCGGGAAGGCGTTGCTCAGGCTCTGCATCATTTCTAGTTGGATCATGGTATTGTCTTTATTTCCCACCCTTCCCCAGCAGGGAAGGGCCGGCGCTCGCGCCGGGGTTAGGTCTTCGGCCCGTCCTGGCGCAAGTGCTTCCCAAGGTGGCCCTCAGGCTGCGCGCCCGCCGGCGTGTTCGGGATCGGCTCGCGGTTCGCCCAGCGCTCTTCGGCTTGAGTCGGCTCGCGCGGCTGGTCGGCGACCCTTCCCGCGCTGACGCGGCAGGCGAAGACCTTCGCCTCGTGCATCGACGCGTTCGGGTCGGCGACCAAAGGGGTCAGATCGTTGGCGATGCTGCCGACGACTTCGCCCGCGAAGCCCCACTGGAACGGGATTCCGATCTGGTGGATCGTCTTGCCGTCAATGACCATCGGCTTGATGCGCCGCGTCACCAGGGCGCGCGCCTCGATCTTTGCCCGCTTCGACTCGCAGGTCATCCAGTCCCCGTTCGAGATGCCGTGCTCCCCCGCAAGTTCCACGCCGATCTCGATAAACATGGACGGCATCAACTCGTTCAGCCACGAGTTGAACCGCGACATCGGCCCGCTCAGATAGTGCTCCGTCAGGCGGAACGTGCAGGCGACGACGGGGAATTCCTCTTCCGGGTAACGCGCGATCTGGTTGCCCGACAGGTCACCGAAGTAGCGCGTCGTCGGATTGTCCTGCGTCGCGTTGTAGAGCAAATTACGGACCGGCGACTCGACCGGCTCGTAGTGGGTCGGCAGAGGTGCGTCTTTCGTGCCCACCGGCGCGAACAGCCAGGCCAGGCCGTCCGGGTGCATGATGAACGGCTGATCCCCGCCGATGGCCTTCATCCCCACGGCGTCTTTCGGGGCGCGGTACGAGGGGTCCTTGTCCACCTCGAAGTCCGGCTCGTCGGCCCCCATCCACTTCTTCTGCTCTTTGTCCCACCAAATCAGCTTCTTGCGCTCCGACCATGGGTTGCCCTCGGGGTCCGCGCTGGCCCGATTATACAGAATGCGCCGGTTCTGCGGCCATGCGTAGCCCCATCCAGGGTGCAGCGGGTTGTCTGCCGAGCGGACCCGGCTTCGGGCGCGGTTGACCCCGGGGGCAGGCGTGATGCCCGAATAGATCCAGCCGCCGCAGGCCGTCGTGCCGTCGTCCTTGCAGTCCGAGAAGCCTGACAGCAGCTTCCGTTTGCCGGTTTCCGGGTCCACTTCGTCCGTGTGGTAGCCATTGATCTCTTGGAGTATCTTCAGCGCGTCCGGCTCCCCTTGGATGCGGCTCGGCATGCCGTCCGGCAGCCGCGGGTGTTCGTCGTAGTCGTAATCCCAGGTCAGGTGCAGCAGGGGCTGATCTTTAGGCTGCGTCGAGCCGGCGTACAGCTTTTTCAGTCGCTTCCCTAAGTTGTAGAGGAACCACATGTCCGAGCGGCAATCGTCCGGTGGGTCGAGGGCCTTGTCATGCCACTGGATCAAGCGCTGCGTGTTGGTCAACGTCCCCTCTTTCTCGGATGAGGAGGCAGCTGGGATGAAGAAGACTTCCGTGCCGATCTGCTCCGGCGGCGGCCCGGTCGGGTCACTCTTCCAGAAGACGGCGCTTTCGGTCTCGAACCAGTCGGCGACGACCAGCCAGTCCAGATTTCGCAGGCCCTCGCGGGTGACCTTGGCGTTGACCGAGCCGGCGGCGGGGTTCTGCCCGAACAGGAAGTAGCCCTCGAAGTCGCCCTTCGCCATTCGCTGGAAGGCCAGGATCATGGAATAATCGTCATCGAGCCGGGGCAGCCAGTTGTAGCAGAAGTCGTTCGCTTTCGTGGCCGCCTCGCCGTAGTAGGCTTTGAGCAGGCTGACGATGAACTCCTTGAAGTGGACCAAGTAGCCGGTCGGCAGGCCCTCGTACTTCACATACGAGTCTAACGTGTCGTGCGTCTTGTCCGAGGTCGGCTGCGGCAAGTAGCCCGGCAGCATGTCATAGAGCGTCGAGATGTCCGTAGACCCCTGGATGCTGGCGTGGCCGCGCAGGGCCATGATGCCCCCGCCCGGACGCCCCATATTGCCCAGCAATGTCTGGAGGATGCTTGCCGTGCGGATCATTTGGACGCCCGTCGTGTGCATGGTCCAGCCGACCGCGTAAACGATGGCGCTGGTGCGCTCCCGCCCCGAATTGTCGCACAGAGTCTGGGCGACCTTCTTGATCTGCTCCGGCGTGCAGCCGCAGATCTCCGCCGCCATTTCGGG
>JANOOM010000137.1:0-2638 GCA_031421335.1 Armatimonadota bacterium | reverse complement strand
ATCGCTGCCGCCGCGGCGGGGGGGCTGTCCGCCCTGCACCGGGCGCATGATATGGCCGAGTACCTCGCCATCGGCCTGGCGTTCGGGCTGCTCATACTGTTAGGAAGGATTCTCGGATGCCGAACAATGCGCTTCTCCCTCTGATCGGCTGCGCCCTGGTCTTGTCTGCCGTGGGCGCCGACTACGGACTGGGCCGGCTCGACGTCCCGAAGCCTCACATCCTGCCGGTGGAGACTTTCCCCGCCGTGATCGGCGACTGGAAGGGCGGCCCGGTGCAGCCGGTGGATCCGGACATCCAGAAGCGGCTGCCGACAGCCAAGATCGTGGAGCGCGTTTACGTCGATTCGCGCGGACATAAGGTGGACTTGATGCTGCTGACCGCCACTGAGGACGAGGACATGCACAGCCCGCAGGTGTGTTTCCCCTCTCAAGGCTGGACACTCAGCGACATCCATTCGACATCTGTGGACGGCCAGCCTGCGACTCAGATGACTGCGGACATGAACGGGCAGGGGCGGCTGGAAGTTCTGTACTGGCTGACCGGCTATTTCCCTCCCCCGCCGCCCCGTAACGCCCTGCTGCAAAAGGCCACCGTCTGGCGGACGCACTTCATGGGTGCCCACAGCAACATGTCGCTGTTCGTCCGCATCATGTCGCCCGCGGCGACGCTCGACAAGCAGACGGCGGCCTCCTTTACGGCCTCGATCCGCGACCCGCTGAACGCCCTGGTCGCGGCCGGTGCCGGCACCGGTACCTCCTGAGGCATTCCCTTGCTTGATTATTCGCATAATGCCATTTTAAAACGTCATCTTAAAGGTATCCAATTATGTCAGTCCCGCCTGTCTTGCGCCCGAAAAATGAGAAAAGCGTCGCCTCCAGTCGGCAGGCGCCCCCACCCCTGATAGCACTCCAATCCCGCTGGCAGGGCCTGTTGCCTTTGGGCGCCGCCGCCGTGTCGCTGGTGATCGGGTTCGGGGGCGGCGTCGCCGTCATGCACCACCGGCACGAGGGACAGAAGACTATCGCCGCCGTGAACGGCGTTCAGATCAACCAGGAACAGCTCTTCGTCCGGCTCCAATCGGTGGCAGGCCAGCCGGTGATGCACAAGATGGTGGAAGAAGAGCTTCAACTCCAGTTCGCCGCCAAGAAGGGCCTCGCCCCCACCGACGCGCAGGTGGAGGCCCGGTATCAGGCGATCCGCAAGGACCCGCGCTTCCTGCCGGCCCTGAGCGCGAGCGGCCTGTCACTGAGCGACTACAAGCGCAGCCTGCGCGTCAAGCTGGCACTGGCAAACGTCCTGACCGACAAGATCACCGTCTCCGACGCCGAAGTGCAGGACTTCTACAAGGTGCAGAGCGACCCGCAGAACCCGCAGGCGCAGTTCTACCGGCCTGCCACCATGACTTTCCGCGTGATCGCCACACCGACCCAGGGGCGCGCAGTCTCCGCCCTCCGGGAGCTAAACGGCAGCACACCGTTCCAGATGGCGGTGACCGAGTACAGCGTTGACCCCAGCCGGTCCATCGGCGGCCTGCTTTCGCCGCTCCAGCGCAGGCGCTCGCCGCTGTCCCAGGATCCTGCCTTGGAGGCGAAACTCTATGACATGAAAGTCGGCCAGATACAGGGGCCGGCGTTCTTCAACAAGCAGTGGTGGATCTTCCGCTGTGAAGACAAATCCTTGGGCCAGACCCTCCCCCTCAGCAGCATCAAGGACGAGGCCGTCCTGGGCGCCAAGATTATCAAGGGGACGAAGCTCAACGGCGCTGCCGTCGAGGCGGAGTTTCAACAATTCGAAGCCGCCTCCAGCCTCCAGGCGTTCTGGGTGCAGTATCAGCATGCGGTGACCGGCCACTAGCCTCCGGCGGCTTATTTTCGGCAATGGTTGTCTGGCTGACAGCTAACCGCGTGCAAAGGTGTCATAATGACACCAGAACAAGTTAAGCCCCGGATAGTACGCGGAACTTGCACAATTAAGTTGCAAATAACAAGATTGGCCGTTGAGGAAGTGGGTATACTGGGCGGTGGGTGAGCAGGAGTGGGGTTGACCGCGCAAAAAAACCACATATTTTTCAGAATACGGGATAAAAAGCGGCGGTTGGCACGAAACTTGCAGTAAGAACACTGGCAGTGTTCTCGGCAAAACAGACGGTTCCGGCACCACTGGGACTGAACGAAGACACTCCGCTGACGATTCGCAAAATGTCGCGCCCGGTCTGCATTCGGCCCCTCGCGGCAAATCTGCTTTCCAAAAGGAGGCTGTGCCAACGCAAAACCGCTAATACTCGGCCACGAGAGTGACTGTCAGGCAAGGCCGCAATCGGGCGTCCTCCTCAGTCGCGGATCTTGATGCATCCAACGCACAAGAGTTTTCAGATGACGAATCACGAGACACAGGGAAAACAAGCATGAACAAGATCACCTCCATCCTCGCCGGCATCGCCACCGTGGCGGCTGTCAGCGTCGCCCCTGCCTTCGCGCAGGGCAACCTCTTCTCGCCTCCCGGCACGTTCACCTTCGCCATGCCGACTGCCACGACGTTCACCGCCACCGGCAGCAACGACTCGTACAACCCGTTGACTTCGTCGACCACGCAGACCGTCGGCTTCACGCTGACCGGGACCGAAGTCGGGTCGTCGAA
>JANOOM010000136.1:0-3065 GCA_031421335.1 Armatimonadota bacterium | reverse complement strand
TCTCCTACTTCGAGATCGGCAAGCAGGAAGGCGCAAAGGTGCTCATCGGCGGCAAGGAGGCCGAGGTGTCTTCGGATCTCAAGGGCGGCTACTACATCGAGCCGACCGTCTTCGAGGGGACCAACGGCATGCGGATCTTCCAGGAGGAGATCTTCGGCCCGGTGCTCTCGGTCACAAAGTTCCAAGACGAAGCGGATGCCCTGCGGATCGCCAACGAGACTTTGTACGGCCTGGGCGCGGGCGTCTGGACCCGGGATATGAACACCGCTTACCGCATGGGCCGGGGCATCCAGGCCGGACGCGTGTGGACCAACTGCTACCACCTATACCCCGCCCACGCCGCCTTCGGCGGCTACAAGCAGTGCGGGATCGGGCGCGAGAACCACAAGATGATGCTGGACCACTACCAGCAGACCAAGAACCTGCTGGTCTCCTACGACCCCAAGCCGATGGGCTTCTTCTAAAAGGGGAACCGGAACCCACCCCGCCGCAAGCGTCGGCCCTCCCGAAACGGGTGGGCGAAGAGTAGGACCACTACTCGCGGCGCTCTCTCGTCTGAACCTCTCCCCCTCTCCGCAGTACCCGCCGCCGAGGCCCTGCGAGCAGAGGCGGGGAGGAACGAGGCGGGAGGGGTTTCCTCTAACTCCTCCACTTGAAAGGATCAATCACCATGCCCACCGAGCGCGTCTCCATCAATGCCGAGGCCACCGCCTGGGTCGAGCGCCTACGCGGGCAGTATGGGCCGCTGATGTTCCACCAGTCCGGCGGCTGCTGCGACGGTAGCTCGCCCATGTGCTACCCTCTGGGCGAGTTCCGCGTCGGCTCGCGCGACGTTTTTCTGGGCACCGTCGCCGGCTGCCCCTTCTACATGAGCGGTCCGCAGTTCGAGTATTGGCGCCACACGCACCTCACCGTGGACGTCGTGCCGGGCCGGGGCAGCGGCTTCTCAGTGGAGGCCCCCGAGGGCGTGCGCTTCCTGATCCGCTCCCGCCTCTTCACCGAGGCCGAGACCCAAGCCCTCGCCGCCGAGGGCGATCCGCCCACCGGCCCCGCCCCGGACTAAAATGCGCCAATTCTGAGACGGTTTAAGTGCTATCTCGCGTGTGTAATGGGTATTGACAACGCTCAAAGGCATCACAGGAAACATTCAAGCCCTTAACAACTGCTTCCGGGACTGCACCGCATATTTAGACGCCGCTTGCCAAATCGCCGTGCGTGTGATATACTATATCCACGTTGCCGAAATTGACGGCGACAACCAAAGCAGCGTAACAGAAAGCGACAACCCGAGGGGTTGTCGCTTTTTTGCTGTCTTGCCCCTCCCTCACACCCGGCGCGGCTTGTAGGGCCGCAGCTCTTCCGGGTGCTCGCGCAGGTATTGGAGCAGACGACGCCTCTTCTCCGGGCCGCGCGCCTTGACCGCGTCCGTCGGAGGCAGCAAGTCGGGGTGGGCCGCTGAAACACGCCTGTAAACAGCCTGCCACCAGTTCTTCACCGCGCTGACACTCATCGCCAGCGTCTCCGCCAACATCTCGTCCGAGAGGTCCGAACGAAGGCAGCTCAGCCGCAGCATCTCCTGCTGCCGCGCCCCGAAGCCGAACCGAGGACGGTTGTGAATGAAGTAATGACTCATCACGCAGCCCTCCTGCGCGCGGGCCTCCTCGCGCGTCAGACCCATCAGGAAGGAATGGGCGTCGCACCGCCCCCTCTGCGTGCGGCAGTCGTCGGCGCAGCTTCGGTCCAAAAACCCGGCGCGCAGGCCTTGTTCATGGGCCGGCCGGGTGTAGGCTTGGATCAGGAGTTCCTTGAACTGGTAGCCGCGTATCAGCGCCATGAAAGAGTCATGCATGTACCGGCCCACCCCCCGGCTCTCCTCCTCCGTCAGCAGCCCGTCGGCCCGCCCCCAGCGTGTGAACACTCCGTTCAGGCCCGCCCCCGCATTCGCCAAGGCGACCTGCGGCAGCGTGAGGAGTGGGCAGGAACCGCCCGGCATCGGGTGCGAGACCTGGATGTTGAGGTTCGGCAACGGGAAGGATTTCATCCACGCCACGAATTGATCCGTGACGAACACGATCTGGCCGCAGCCCACGACCCGCCGTCCCTCCGGGCGCTCCTGATCCTCCACCACCATCGAGACCGTGGCCTCGTTCTCCAGCAAGACCCTCCACTCGTGCTTGACCGTCTCCTGCACCGCCGTATTCGCGCGGTGCTGGAGAAAACAACTGTCATAGAATGGCCTGTAGTCCGCTTGGGCCGCTTCCCGGAACCTTAACTCCACGCTCTCCACCTTTCTTCCCCCACCGCAAATTAGAAACAAACATAAAATTAGTCTTTTAGGGTCTGTTTTCCTGCCTGACTTTTTGTTAAAATAAATTGTCGCGGGAGGTATCCATCGTTTTCACCCCCCGCCAAGAGGCACTACCATGGTCTATTCCGAGATCTATTCCGAGCAACGCACCTGCCTGATCTGCGGCCATCGCGCCGCCGAGACCCGGTCCACCCCGCTCCAGTGCCTCCACTGCGGCGGCCTGGGCTTCTTCACATTCTTCCTCGCGCCGCTCGCCATCCCGCGCCATCCTGCCCCGGCGCGGAGCGGCCCGCCCAGGCCCGCCCCGGCAACACCGCCCGAAAGCGCCCGATGAAACAGCCCCAAGACAGCCCTGTGCGCGCTAGGCCCTACGGAACCCACCCCGCCGCCAGGGGCGGCGACCCTCCCGAAACGGGAAGGTAAAGAGGCAGGAGGCAGAGGCAATAACCTCCTCCCCCACCCGTTTCGGGAGGGGCAGCGAGCCTCAGCGAGCGGGGTGGGTTCCACTTGGCATGAATTGTGCAGGTATGTTTACGAAGTCCCCTCATCACATGGCCCTGCGTTCTGCTCGACCCCTGTGAGCGCCGCATTATCTTTTCGTACCCGACTGCCCTTATCACCTGCCCGCGACCGCAGGATTGTTCTTCGGTGGCTGGGCGCTCCAGTTCGTTGGCCACTACTTCGAGGGCAAGAAGCCAGCGTTCATGGACGACCTGCGCGGCCTGCTCGATGGCCCGCTGTTCCTGGTCGCAGAGGC